>JAESQQ010000883.1 GCA_016765095.1 Planctomycetota bacterium
AGGAGCGGAGCGACGAGGAGGGGCGTAGCCCCTCTTAGAAAACAGCACGCAACCCGCCCAGAGCGGTAACTCAATCGGGGGGGACCCGGGGGGGCGGAGCCCCCTCTAAGGGGTGGAACCCCTGGAGGAGGTGAGGAGCGGAGCGACGAGGAGGGGCGTAGCCCCTCTTAGAAAACTGCCCCTCTTAGACCACAGCTTCGGCGACGCCGCTCAGGGCAGCCAGCGAGTTCTCGATCGCTGCGGCGGCCTCTTGAATGTTGGCCTCGGTTCCGCCTAGGAACAGGCGACCAAACGCGCCGAAGGCGCGAATCTCGAGGACCTCGATCTCGGCCGCCTTCTCCGCCTCGTTGGCCGCGAAGATCGCGTAACCGGCGGGGTGAACCTCGAGAATGTAGAAGCTCTGGCCCTTGAGGAGGAAGTTCCCGTGGCGCATCCGGTTGATCAGCATCGTGTGGTGCGCGTCGACTCCGGTGATCACTTGAGTCGTCTTGATCGTTGGCTTGAGCCGATCCTCTTCCTTGAGGTCGAGCGAGGTGAGGATCGCCTCACCGGCGGCCCGGACCTCGCCTTGGTCGAAAGAGTGGACCTCGAGCATGCCGAACACGCGCTCGACGATCATCATTCCCGGCTGGACGCCCGTCGCCTTGAGGACGACGTCCATCACGCGATTGATCCCCATTCCGGGCGCGATCTCAACGACCAAGCCGGCCTGCTCCTCGGTTGGGAGGAAGCCACCGGCCACGGTCGCGAGGAAGCTCGCGACCTGCGGTTGAAACACGTCAATGTAGGAGAAGGTGCGTAGCGTAACGTTGCTCACGAAGGCTCCTGGCGGGTTCCTGCACTCAGGCAGGCGCGCATACTACCGATCCTGAGGACGAGCGGCCACGCCGGCGCAACACCGACACGTTCTCGCGTAGCGACCCAATCACGAATTCCGTCTACTAAAAATTGAATCTATAGAGCGGAGCACGATTCTGACTGGGGTCGCCTTCCTAGCGAAGTGGAAGTCGTGAGACCGCACTCGCGGGCGACTCCTCAGAATCGTGGCCTCCGCTCTGGCTACTCCCAAGCGAGCTCTGGCTCCGCCTTGCTCGAGATCGCCTTTATCTGTTGATCGAGCCCCGTGACCTTCATCCGGACCACGCCAGCGGCGAGCGCCGTCACGATCTCGTCGCTCGAGTACCACATCTCGTCGCCGTTGTCGTAGCTGCAGCGTTTCGCCTCGATCGTCTCGCCCAAGTCTAGGCTCTGCGTCTCGGGCTCGACCTTGAGGGCCTTGCCCTTGCCGTCTGGGCCCTCGAACTTGAGCAGGACGCCCTTGAGGTCGCCCTCGCGGCCGACCCAACTCTTGTAGGGCTTTCCGGCAGCCATGGTCGTGTAGAGCGTGGCTGGGAACGTGCCCGCCGGGGTCTCGACGTCGGTCTCCTCCTCCTTGGGGGCCGCGCCAGCCGGGGCGGTGCCGGTCGCCATGATCCCGAGCTTCTTACCCTTCTCGCCAGCCTGGCCGATCACGGCCCGGGTCACCTTGCCCGTCTCCTTGTTGACGACCATGCCAATGATCATGCCGGCCGACGAGTCGCCGTAGGCCGCCAGACCCGCGGTCGACTCGACGCGCCAAGAGTCCCCTTCCTCGCCGACAATCGCCACGTAGCTCTTCATCATGCGGCCACCGGCCTTCATGTCGGTGTCGACGCGAAACCCGATCTCCGCGCCCTTGAGCATCATGACTCCAGGCGCCTTGACCATCGTCGTCAAGTCCATTTTGTATGCGGCGGGTGCCGCGGCAACGCCGTCGCCTCCGCCCGCCACCGTCGCTGGTGCGCGGGCAATCGCAGGCTCGAAGGCGAAGCTCTTCTCGACATTCTTGCGGCTCTTGACGCCACCTTCGTCGTCGAACTCGAGCTCCTCGAGCGTGGCCTTGAGCGTGTCGCCCTCGAGGACCACGGTCCAAGCGCTGTCGAAGGACTCCGACTCGCCGACGAAGCGGAACGTGGCCTTGCCAGCCAAGCCCTTGTCGGTTCGCTCGAGCCGGAACTCGAAGCGATCGAAGAGCTCCTCGGCCTCGCTCCCCTCCTCGGTCCACATCCAAGTGCCCTTGACGAGAGCCCCGGTCACGAGGTGGCCGTCGTCCTCGACCTTGAAGCTCGCCCCCGAGTCGCGCTTCCAGACGCCCGCGTAGCTGGTCGTCTCCTCACCGGCCGCAGCCGGCTGCTCCTTGGGCTCCTCCTCGGGCTTGAGATCCGTGAGGGCGCACCCCCAACTGGAGCCGAGGGCGATCAAAGCAAGCAGGGCGAGCGAGCGTAGTGGGGTCATGGCGCCTCCGAGAGTGGGGCCGTCAGCCCCGGCGGCCCCCGTTATCGCACGTGGCCCGTCGCACTCCCAGCAAGGTCCGTCCTACTTGCGATACGAAGTCGGCTGGTCGTCCCACCAGACCTGCCAGGACTTCGAGTTGGCTCGCTCGACGCCGCTCAACCCGCCCAGGACCTTGCGAACGGCGTTCGAGACCTGCCGCAGTGTGCTGACCGTGACCTTTGACTGAACCGCGATCGTGGACTGCTCCGGCAACTCGATCGGCGCGTTGATTGCAGCGCCGCCCCGAGTGCCCAAGTTGACGGGAATCCTTCGCAGGCCCCCCGCGGTCGCGAGCACAGCCTGGATCTCGCTCTCGACTTTCTCCAACGCGAAGATCAAGCCTGGGATCGCCTGGCGGTCGCCCATTCCAGCGAGCCTGCCCAGCGCTCGCATTCGGCGCTTGGAGCTGACAGGCATCGCCACGATCTGCTCGTAGTACGTGCGCGTCAGGACCTTGTCGGCCCCGAGCGCCGCAGCGTGTGCCTGCTCCCGAAGCGACTTGTCCTTGCTCGTGACGACCGCCTTGACCAGGGGCCGGATCCCCTCAGCGCCCTTGGTGGCCGCCAATCGCTCGAGGGCGAAGGCCCGGAGCTTGCGATCGGAGAGCGCGTCGCTGAGCGGCCCCTCAAGGGTCCGGGCGGGAAACGCGTCTAGCTGAGCCACGATCTTGAGCCGCTCGGCCTTCTTCGCGCGCTTGTAGCGGCGAATCAGCTTTGCGGCCGCCCGTCGGCGAGCCGCGCGGAAGTTGCGCTTCGCCCGAGCCAGCTTGGGGGCCAGCTTCTTGGGAAGCGGCGCGCCAGAGTCGACCGAGGCGATCCCAGCCTTGGCGACCCGAATCTCCTTGCCTGCGTAGGTGAGGAGGAACACGACGTCCCCCGAGGCACGGACCCCCTTGATCCTGACCCCCGGGATCTCGCCCACGGGGGCGGCCTCGAACTCTTGGCCGTCTGTGAGGCGATAGCGGTCGGCGAGGGCCGGAGACGCGAAGGCAGCCACAGCGGCGAGGGTGCCCGCTACCAGGGAGGCTCGAAGGAGGGTCACGGGTGGCTCCGATCGCGGTCCATGCGCGGCTGCGAGTCTACCCAAGGCCCTTTGGGAAGTCGCGTTCAAAGCGGGGCGCAGGGCTTGATCGAGGGGGACTCTCGGCCGATAGTCTCGCCGTGAGCATGTCCGACATAAGCCTCTCGATTTGCGGCCACGCCTGGCACGGCAAGTCGACCCTCCTCGGCAAGATCGTGGCCGAGAGCGGAATGGCCTCCCAGCGAGAGGTCGAGCGCGCTCGCCGACAGGCCAAAGAGGGTCGCGACCCCTCCCTCGTGTTTGCCCAGCTCGTGTTTCGGAGCAAGGACGTCACAGAGAAGCACAGCGAGGCCAACCGCGGGGTCACGATCCTGCCGTCCATGGTCCGGTTCCCGTTCGACAATCACCGGATCACCGTGATCGACACGCCGGGCCAGGAGACCTACGCCAACAACCGCTTCTTTGGCATGTTCCAAGCCGACTGCGCGCTGGTCGTCGTGGACGTCAACGACGGCCCCCAGCCGATCACCCAACAGGTGATCCGGATCCTGAAGGGCTTCGAGATCCCGATCCAAGCGATCGTGCTGACCAAAATGGATCGCGTCGAGTATCGGGAGGAGCCCTTTCGCGAGACCGAAGAGCTGGTCCGCTTGCTCTGCGAGGAGCACGGTGTGTCCCTCGAGAACACAGCCTTCATTCCAACCTCGGCCTACGCCCCGGGACGCGATATCTATGAGCCGGGCGAAGGGATCTTGGGCTTCCAGCACTGTGATTGGTACGACGGCCCCTCGGTCTGGGGCCTGTTCGAGAAGATCAACTACGAGCGAATTCGGCCCTCGGGCCTTCCGACTCGGGTCGTCATTCACGGGAGCGAGGTCTACGACAACGTTCCGGGGATCGGCAAGACCGCCACCGCCCTCGTCGAGGCCGGCACGGTCGAGCCCGAAATGACGCTCCAGTTCGAGCCGCTCTCAGCGGAGAAGGGGAGCCCCGTCACCGCCCGAGTCCGCTCCATTCAACTGACCCGCGGCCACATTGCGACGCCCGGGATCCCGCTCAGCGAGGCCAAGCCTCGCCAGCTCGTCGGATTGGCCTTCAAGAACGCCAACTTCAAAGAGTCGCTCCGCGAGCTGTTCCGCGGTCGGGGCGTCATCGCGGGCAGCACCAGCAATCCCCCCACCGCTGCGACGCGAATGATCGTCGAGCTGACGATCTTCGACCCCGACACCGTCCTCAAGCAGGGTGAGGTGTGGACGATGCACGTGCACGTCGATCGGGCCGCGATCTGCCTCGACAACGTCCTCATGAAGCGCCTCGCGGGCTCCGACGAGTGGATCGAGCCGAGCGAACAAGTCGTCTACCCACAGGAGTGGGGGCGGATCGAGATCACGGCGAGCAACCGCCCCGTCGCCATTGAAGAGGCCGACACCCTCCCCCAGCTGAGCAAGTTCGTGATCCGGGCCGGCAAAAAAGCCGTCGCCTACGGCCGCTGTATCAAGATCCTTGAGTAGGAGCGCCCGCGCCGGTCTTGAGCTCCTGCGGGCCCGCCAACGAATCGGACTCAGAGTCGCCTGAGAACGACTCGAGCGCTTCCTCGGCGGCGACTAAGCCTCGGGTCCGGATCCCCTCGCCGAGCGCACGACGCCAGCGACGGGAGCCTGGGATCCCCGAGAAGAGACCGTGCGCCCCTCGGACCAAAATCTGGAGCGGCGCCCGACCCTGCCAGCGCCCGATGTAATCGAGGAAGGCTCGCCCGACCTCGACTCGGGTCCGCGTAGCGGGCTCCGCCCCGAAGAAGCGGGCGTCGAAGTCCGCGAACTGAAAGGGGTCGTCTTGGGCTCCGCGGCCGATCATGACCGCGTCCACGTGGGAGAGGTGCTCCGCGACGGCGTCGCCTCCGGTGATCCCGCCGTTGATCTCGAAGGGGTAGCTCGGGAAAGTCCCCTTGAGCCGGTAGATCCAGTCGTAGTTGAGCGGCGGGACGTTGCGGTTCTGCTTCGGCGAGAGCCCCGAGAGCCACGCCTTGCGCGCGTGGACCGAGAACCGCTCGCCGCCGCCCTCGGCCACGATCCGCACGAAGCGCTCGAGGAGCTCGTAGCTGTCGAGGTCGTCGATCCCGGTCCGGTGCTTGACCGTGATCGGGAGCGAAGTCGCGCCGCGCATCGCCTCCACGCAGCGCGCCACGTCTTCGGGGCGGCCCATCAACGAGGCCCCAAAGCAGCCCTCCTTGACCCGGCTGCTCGGGCAACCCACGTTCAGGTTGACCTCGTCGTAGCCCCAATCCGCCGCGATCCGAGCGCACTCCGCGAGGCGCTTTGGGTCGTCACCGCCGAGCTGGAGCGAGAGCGGGCTCTCGATCGGATCGAAGTCGAGGAGCTGGCTGCGATCCCCGTGCAGGAGCGCTGCGGTCGGGATCATCTCGGTGTAGAGGAGCGTGCTCCGCGTGAGCTGCCGCATCAGCCAGCGGAAGTGTCGATCCGTGACGTCCATCATAGGCGCGACACTCACCGCGGGCGTCGGGCAGGGGCGACTCGGCTCGGGTGTGGAGCTCATTGTGGCGATCGTAGGGCGTCAAGGAGAGCGGACCAGCCTCAAAGGAGCTCAGAAGTCCCAGACCGCGCTCACGGACCAGGCCTCGAGGTCGACCCCGAACAGGTAGCCCGCCTGAACCCCTAGAATGTTGCTGAAGGGGACCTTGCCGTGCGTATCTCCCACGACGGCGAACGCGACCCCGACCAGGTCGCTGGTCCCCAGCGCCGCCACGGCGTCGCCGTCTATGTGAACGTGGCGCACCGAAGGCACGAGGTGAATCGGAACCGTCGCCAACTTGAGCCCGGTGTTCCAGTCCAGCTCGAGCGTATTGACCACGAGCAAGGAGCGGCTGTTGAACACGTGGAGCGGGGTGCTCGCCGAGAACGTGCGCGAGATCAGGAGGCTCGTCTCAGTGCGGAGCCTGAGCTCGAAGTCGCCGAGAGGCAATCGAAAGTGGATCTCCAACTCGGGGAGGTAGGTCAGCGACTCCGAGCGCCAATTGACGACCTCGCGGTTGAGGGTCAAGCGAACGATCGCCGAGTCGAGGCCGTTCCCCTCGGCCTCGCCGCGAACGTGGTTGTAGCTCAGTGAGAAGGTCGGCAGAAAGGAGACAAAAGGATATGGGTCGAATCGAACACCGACCCCCAGTGAGTAGGAGGCCGCGTTGATGTGAACCTCGCTCCTCCCGATTCCCCGGACCGGGAGGTCCCCGATAGACGTCGCGGTCCCGTAGTTGACGATCAGAAAGGGCCGCCAGCGAGGGAGAGGGACTGGGTCCCCATAGCTCGCAAACGAGTCGGCGAACGCCAACGGGTCGAAGCCGCTCTTCTCAGGCTCCTCCTCCCCTTGGACCTCCTGCTCGGCGTCGACCTCGGCGGTCTCCTCTGCGGAGAAGGAGTAGCTCGAGCCGAGGTAGATCCGGAGGTTGATCTGGTTGGAGTCTATGGACTTGAAGAAGGGGCTTCGCTTGAGCCGATAGAACGCCCCGCCGACCCCCGGCCCCGTGCTGAGGACGATCGTGGTGTCGTTCGCGAGCCGAAGCCCGTCCTTGAGGTCGCTGATCGGGAAAGTAGGTCGGGGAAAGAGGCTCGTCCCCTGGGCTTGAGCAGGGGTCGAGGTCAGGGCGAGGAGCGAGAGCGAGAGGACGAGAGCGCGAACCACAGCTCCGATCCTCACCAAGGGCCCCGCTCGGCGCAAGGCCGACCGACCTCCAGCAGATTCCCCCAAAGGCTCCCGGCGAGCCTGCCGATAGGAGACCTACGACCCACGGCCGGAGGCCTCCTATGTACAAGCTGAGCCCGATCTTCCTCGTCCTCGCTCTGGCCGCAGCCGGCTGCAGCAACACCGAGCCCCTCGAGGACCGAATCGTGGAGCTGAACTGGCAGATCGACTCCGCCGAGCAAGCGAGCGAGCAGTCGACCGTCGACAAGCGCCTCGCCCAGCGTGAGCTGGAGCTCTCCCAGAAAGGCTCTCGGGTCCTCAAGGAGAGGCTGGCCCTGGCCTACGACGCGCTCCGCGAAGCCCGGACTCGCCTCGACGAGCGGCTCCCCGAGCGGGTCAACCAACTCGCCGAGTCGCACCAGCCAGGGGCCCAGAAGCTCGAGATCAGCCAATACGGCGGGGTCGTGCTCGAGAGCGGAGTCCTGTTCGGCGGGGGCCGCCATGAGCTGACCAAGGCCGGCAAGAGAGCCCTCCAGCCCATGGTCACGACCCTCCTCAAGGACGAATACGACTCTTACGAGATCGAAGTCTCGGGCCACAGCGACACCGACCCGATCAAGCGGAGCAAGGGTCGCTACCGGGACAACTGGGACCTCGCTGCAATGCGCGCCAACAGCGTCCGGCGCTTCCTGGTCCAACAAGGGGTCCCGACCGAGCGGCTCACCACGAGCTCCTACGGCTATCACCGACCGATCGAGAAAGGCAACAAGGCCCGCAACCGACGGGTCGAGATCAGCCTGCGCAAAAAAATGACCTCCCTGCCGGCCTCGGCGCCACGCTAGGAGCGACCAAAACAGACCTAACCCGACGAGAGCCCGGCCCTTGGCCGGGCTCTCTGCGTTTGGGCAGGGAGAGGCGGTAGGATTCGGCCGTGGACGATCTCCTGACCCTCTTTGGGCTCGACACCCGGTTGGCCAAAGTCCTCCTGGCAGCGAACCGAGTGGACTACCCCACCCTGCACGCGGCCCTGACTCGGGTGCGGAGCCTGCGGGACTCGAGCGCTCGAACCCTGGCGACCGAGCTCTTGGAGCTCGGGCTCCTCCGGAGCGACGAACTCGAGGCGACGCTGGCCGAACTCCTCGGCCAAGAGCGAGGTGTGCAGCCGAACCAACGCTGGGAGCTGGGGGCGACCTTGGCGGGCGTCGAACTCCTGAGCGTCTTGGGGCGCGGGGGTATGGGTGAGGTCTACCTAGCCCGAGACCTCGCGACCCAAGCCCAAGTTGCGATCAAGACGGTCAGTCTGGGCGAAGACGAGGAGCTAGTCCAACGCTTCCAGCGCGAGGTGGAGGCACAGGCTCGCGTCGGCACCCACCCACACGTGGTCGGGATTCACCGCTCGGGAGTCGCGAGCGGTCGCGCCTTCTTGGTCATGGACGCGGTTGGGGGCGGGGACCTCGCAGAGCGGCTACGAGCCGGACCGCTGGAGCCTTCCGCGGCCGCAATCCTGATCCGTCAGCTCTGCTCAGGACTCACCTTCGCCCACTCCCAGGGAGTCCTGCACCGGGACCTCAAGCCAGCCAACGTGCTCTTCGACGAACAGGGGGTCCCTCGCTTGGCCGACTTCGGCTTGGCGCGTCTGGTCGAGGCCAAGAGCCTGACCCAGACCGGTCAGATCCTCGGAACGCCCAGCTGCATGGCGCCCGAACAAGCGCGCGGCGACCCCGCTGACGAGCGGACCGACGTCTATGGAATCGGAGCCGTCCTGTTCGCCGCGCTGACTGGCTCTGTGCCCTTTAGCGGAGGAGGAGTGTTAGCGATCCTCGACCAGGTCCTGAACGCTCCTCCTCCAAATCCACGAGCCCTAAACCCCGCCGTCTCACCCGCCTTAGCTGCGATCTGCTTGCGCGCTTTGGCGAAGTCGCCAGACGACCGTTTCTCCACTACCCAGGCCCTGGGGGAGGCACTCGATTCCTTCGAACACGCGCAAAGCTCCTCGCCGCGAAAGGCGCTCCTCCTGGCCGGAGGAGCGTTGGCGTTGGGCGTCCTCGCCCTCGCAATCTCTAACGCTCGGAGTCAACCCCAACCCGGGCCAGAGAGCACCCAGCCCAACCCCAGCAAAGGAACGCAAACCCGCTCCCCTGAGGCTGTTCCCCTAACGCGGGACGAGGTCAAGGACCGGGTTCTCGCCGCGGGAGACGGACTCCCAGGCGCCGCCCTCGCCGAGCGCTTCCTGGCCCGCGGCGAGGGCCCGCCTGACTGGCTCCGAAACCGCTGCGCGACCCCCTTCCTCAGCTTCCCGAACCTGGCGGAGGCGACGATGCTGGAAACCCTGGGGGACGAACGCTTCGTCCTGAGCCAGTTGAGTGTGAGGCGCCCGGCGGGGCACCACGACTGGCGCACGACAATTCACGACGCCCGGAGCGGTCGCGTGATCAAGACCTTCGACCTTCAATACCGCGCGGGATCTCTGAGCGGGAGGCGGATCGCGCTCTCGAACTCCAAGGAGCTCCTCTGGTTCGACACGGAGAGCTGGGGGGAACTCGGCCGCCTCGAACTCACAGTGCATGGCGTGGCCGCCTTTGTCGGCGAGGAGGTCCTCCTGGCGCAAGACGAGGAGGGGCTCCTCAGAATCGAGTTGACCCGCCCCCCTCGAGTGAAGCGCTTGAAGGACCTCGGCAGTGACGCCTGGAACCTCCTCCCGATCGGGGGCCAACGGGTCCTGGTTGGGGCGGGGCGGATCTCTTCACGGGGAAGTCTCTACTGCCTCTCAGCGAAGACCGGAGCTGTCGTGTGGTCCTGCACAGGGTACTTCGACGGCAAGCCCACAAACCTAGTGCTCAGCCACGACGGAGAGCTGGTCGCCTTCGGGACCTCGACGGGGCGGATTCACCTCTTCGCCACCAACTCCAGTCCGGGAGGCGCTCGACGGCCGATCCGTTCCCTGGGGAAACGCGGCGATCTCGGCATCCCGAAGGCCCACCGCCGAGGGCTGGGCTCCTTGAGTTGGCTCCCCTCAGGGCACCTGATCTCGGCCGACAAGCAAACGGGAGGGTTCCGAATCTGGAGACCGAACGGAGAGCTAGTCGCTGCCCCGCTCAGCGAGGGTCCGAATGTGACCCGCGCGATCAGCAGTCGAGACGGCCGGCGCCTCTTTCTTCTCTACGAAACGAGGGGCAGGGTTCGCCTCGACCAAGCCCTGACGGCCGGATTCTTCCCTAGCCTCGCCAGCGAGGTACCTCTCTTCCCGTTCCCTTCCAGGGACTGAGCTCGGCTGAGCGGACCGCCCTCATGCTGGCGCAGGCTGAGCCTCGAGCTGGCTCAAGCTGAGCCAGCAGGGACCCCAACCCCTTTCCGCGCCGCCGAGCCGACTCGGTCCCCCCCTTGCTCGTCCTTGCACGCGGGTAGAGCCCACGTACTCTGGCGCTCACCCTTTGGAGATCCCATGCAGCGAATCACCCTCAGCGGCGTCTTTTTGGCCCTAACCTGCCTCGGCGCGGCTCCCGCGCTGGCCCAAGCCAGCAAGCCCGTCGACTACGGCCTCGACCCGAGCTACACCGTCTACGACGGCGCGCTCAGCTACCTCCTCAAGAGCCAGCACAAGAACGGCGGCTTCGGCCAGATCCCAGGTCAGCCTCCCGGCGAGGTCGGAATCACCGGCCTCGTGATCAAGGGCCTCGCCAGCGCCCCCAAGGAGTTCCAGGCCAAGGCCAAGCCCGCCGTCGAGAAGGCGATCGGGTTCCTCCTCAAGCACCAGCAGAAGGACGGCTCCTTCACTCAGCAGCGCTCGGGGCTTTCGACCTATCGGACCGCGATCGCGATCAACGCCTTGGTCGCCGTCGATCGCAAGCGCTACGCCGAGCAGATCAAGAAGGCCGCCGACTGGCTCAAGGGCGATCAGTTCGACGCCGAGGAAGGCGTCGCCGAGGACAACCCCCACTTCGGCGGCTTTGGCTACGACAAGGGCGGCAAGAAGCCGGACGCCGACATGTCGAACACGCTGATGGCGATCGCGGCCCTGCGCGACGCTGGGGTCAAGCCCGACGACCCCGTCTTCAAGCGCGCGCTGACTTTCCTCAGCCGCTGCCAAAACTCGAGCGAGACCAACCCGGGCGTCGGGAAGCTCAAGCCCAAGGACGACGGCGGTTTTATCTACGACCCAGGCCTCTCCCGCAACAAGAGCGGAATGATCAAGAACGCCGACGGAACGCTGAGCTTCGAGAGCTACGCGTCCATGACCTACGGCGGGCTCATGAGCATGATCTACACCGGCGTCAGCAAGGACGACGCGCGGATCAAGGCCGCCCTGGCCTGGATCAAGGCCAACTACACCTTGGAAGAGAACTACGGGCTCGGGATCCGCAACAAGGACCCCAAGGCCGCCCAGCAAGGGCTCTACTACTTCTACCACGTGTTCGCCAAGGCCCTCGCCACGCTCGGGTCGAAGACCGTCGAGACCAAGAACGGCAAGCGCTTTTGGGCGCAAGACCTGCTCTCGGCCTTCGCCAAGCGCCAGCAAAAGAACGGGAGCTTCGTGAACCCCAACGACCGCTGGTGGGAGCAGGACCCGACGCTCGTGACGGCCTACGTGATCAACTCGCTCAACTACGCCTGGCCCTATATCCCTCGCAAGTAGTCACAAGGGAGCGCAGCGCTCGAAACTGCAGCGCTCGGAACTGGGAGAACGTGGTGAGCGAACAGGTTGGCGTGTGGATCGTCGGTGCTCTGGGGGACGTCGCAACGACGGTCGTCCTGGGCGCCGCTGCGATCGCGCGTGACCTAGCGCCCACCACGGGGCTCGTCAGCGAGGCCCCACCCCTCGTGGGACTCCCCACAGCGCCGCTCTCGAGCTTGGTCTTTGGCGGGCACGACGTCCGCCGTGGGGACCCCCACACCGCCGCTGCCAACCTGGCCCGAGCTGGGGTGATCCCCGTCTCGCTCCTCGAACCCACGGCCGACGCGCTCGCGGCCTATGCCGGCCGCATTCGTCCCGGGGTGATCTTTGGGGCTGGCGAGGTCGTGCGCGGGCTCGAATCCGAAGGTGCTGCCGAGCGCCGCGCGGCCGGGCCGCGCGAAGCGCTCGAGTTGCTCCGAGCGGACCTGGCCGCGTTTCGCGAGGCCGAGTCCCTGACGCGAGTCGTGGTCGTCGCGTTGGCTTCGACCGAGCCGCTCTCCGCCGCCTTGCCCGAGCTCGAGACCCTGGCTGGACTCCAAGCCCTGATCGCGGCGGACGACCCCAGGGTGCCCGCGAGCGTGCTCTACGCCGTGGCGGCCTTCGAGGAGGGCTGCGCCTACGTCAACTTCACCCCCTCGCTCGGCTCGACCCCAGCGGGAGTCGCTGAGCTGGCGATCGCGCGCGGCATGCCCCACATGGGCAGAGACGGCAAGACCGGCCAGACTCTGCTCCGAACCGCCCTCGCGCCCATGTTCGTGGCGCGCAACTTCCAAGTCATGAGCTGGGCCGGGTTCAACATTCTCGGCAACCGCGACGGCGAAGTCCTCGACGAGCCTGGCGCGAACGCGGCCAAGACGACTGGGAAAGACAAAGTCCTGAGCGCGATCTTGGGCGACCGGCTCGGGACCTCGCTGACGCGAATCGACTACGTCCCCTCGCTGGGGGACTGGAAGACCGCCTGGGACCACGTGCACTTCGCGGGGTTCCTCGGGACGCAAATGCAGCTCGAAATGACCTGGCGCGGAGCGGACAGCGCGCTCGCGGCGCCGCTCGTGCTCGACCTCGTGCGCCTGATCGAGCTAGCGCAGCGTCGCGGACGGAGCGGGCTTCAGACGGGACTCGCGAGCTTCTTCAAGACGCCCGAGGGCGTCGCGGCCCAGGCGCTCCCAGAGCAGCTCGAGCTGCTCGAGCGCTTCGCGGCCGAGCTGGCCGAGCCCTCCTAAACGGGAGTTCACGATCATGAGCGGTCACGTGGAGGCTTGTTGCCGACAGAGAGGCTGGTCGACAGTGACCACTCCCGATCGTGTGCTCCCGTTTACTAGATCCTCAGGAACGCGCTGGACTCG
>JAESQQ010000884.1 GCA_016765095.1 Planctomycetota bacterium
CGCCCGCGGGAGGGGGTAAACCCCTCCCCTACGAAAGCAATGGGGTGCGCAACTTGTGATGGGCAGCACTAGACGGGCTCGCCGACGAGGTCGTATCCGGTGGAGTCGACGATCTTGACGTCTATCAGCGTGCCGGGCTCAAGCGGGGTCTTGGAGCGGAGGTAGACCACGGGGTCGATCTCGGGCGCGTCGTAGGGGCTGCGGCCCAGCGTCAGGTCTGGGTCGCCGCTGGGGCCCTCGACGATCACGGGGATCGTCTTGCCGATCAGCGCGTCGGAGTGAGCGAACGCGATCGGCTGCTGGAGCTCCATTAGGCGGTTGAAGCGCTCGTCTTTGACTTCGGCTGGAACGTCGTCTTCGAAGTTCTCGCCGGCGGGCGTGCCGGGCTCGTGTGAGTAGGGGAACACGCCCAGTCGCTCGAAGCGGAACTCCTCGACGAAGTCGAGGATCTCTTGGAAGTCCTCCTCGGTCTCGCCGGGGAAGCCGACGATAAACGTCGTCCGAAGCACGAGGTCGGGGATCTCGGCCCGGAGGCGCTCGAGGAGCTCGCGGGTCTCTTCCTTCGTGTGGCGTCGCCCCATGCGCTTGAGCATGGGCGTCGAAATGTGCTGGATCGGAATGTCTATGTAGGGGACGACGTGCTCGAGGTCTCGGATCGCCTCGATCAGGGCCTGATCGACGTGGCCAGGGTAGGCGTAGAGGATTCGCAGCCAGCTCGCGCCGAGGCCGTCGAGGTCCTTGAGGAGGGAGGCCAGGCCGCCTGAGTCGGGAATGTCCTTGCCCCAGTCGGTCGTGTCCTGGCTGATCAGGTTCAGCTCGAGCGCGCCGGCCGCGATCAGCTCTTTGGCCTCGGCTAGGACGGCTTCGCGGGACTTGCTCCGAAACAGGCCGCGGAAGTTGGGGATCGAGCAGAAGGTGCAGGCGTTGTCGCAGCCGTCGCTGACTTGAATGTAGGCGTAGTGGGTCGGGGTGACCCGGAGCCGCCCGGTCTGCGCGCTGATCGGGAACGTCGGGTCCTCGGCGACCAGGGTTCGCCAGGGGGCCTGGGCGGATTCGGCGAGGTCGCGCGCGCTGAGGACGTTGGTCAGGACCGTGCCGATTTGCTCGTATTCGGCCATGCCGAGCACGGCGTCGACGCCGGGGATCTCCTCGCGGATCTTCTCGCCCCAGCGCTGAGCGAGGCAGCCCGCCACGACGACGCCCTTGATCCGTCCGGCTTTCTTCCACTCCATCATTTCGCGGATCACGCTCAGGGACTCGTCGCGCGCCTGGTCGATAAAGCCGCAGGTGTTGACGATCACCACGTCGGCGTCGGCAGGATCTCCGCACACAATATGATTCGCCGCGATGCGTCCCAAGAGGACTTCCGTGTCGACCAAATTCTTAGGACAGCCGAGGGAAATGATCCCTACTCGCGCGGGTTCGGCCCCGCGCTCCGTTGCTCCCGCCACCGCGATCGGTAGTTGGGTCATGGACGCTCCTCGAGAGCCAGGCTCCGGCTGTCCCCGCTGAGGGGCTGCTGGGAGGAGGGCGAGAGCCCTAAATCCTGGCCTCCACGGACTATAGGTGGGCTGCGAAGGGGGGGCAAGCGCTGGGACTCCCTCCTCAGCCCTGTCGGAAAGGGCTCTAGAAGGCGCCCTCAGGTGCCGATAGGCCGGAGAGACCCTCTGGAGGCACGAAATGCGGATTCGAGAGCTGCTGCGCGAGCTGTTTGGGATCGCCACCTTTGGGTTGGCGGCCTTTCTCCTGTTGGCCGTGGTCAGCTTCGATTCCGGAGATTTGCCGGCGATCAGCGCCCCGGTCGGGGAGATCCAGAACTTCGCCGGGAGCCTGGGGGTCACGGCCGGCTCGTTCCTGATCCGCTGGGTCGGAGGCTTGGGCGCCTTGGGCGCCGCGCTCTGGCTGGCCCATTTCGGTTGGACTTGCTTGCGCCGGGTGCGCCAGACCGACGTCGTCGAAGGCGCGGCTCCTCTCGCGGAGACCGAGCACGGCAAGGTCGAGCCGCTCCGTCGGATCACGGCGGGCGTCGTGGTCGTGTTGGTCCTCTCGGTCGTCGAGGCCAGCCTTGCCCAGCGGGGTTGGGGCTCGCTGGCGCACGGACTCCAGCCGGGCGGCTACTGGGGAATCTTCCTCCAGGCTGAGTTGACGGCTCGGCTGGGGGCTGCGGGGACTTCCCTCGCGCTGCTTCTGCTCCTGGTCACGAGCCTCGTCCTGAGCCTCGACTCCACGGTCGGCTCGCTCTGGACGAGCTGGGTGGCTGGCGCGCGGCGCGCTGTCGAGCGCGTCGGGGAAGGCGTGAGCGCGGCGGAGGAGCACCTCGCGGCGGGGTCTCCGGCCCCGGCCATGGCCGTCGCTCCGGCTCCGGACAAAATGGTCGTCATGGCGCCGACCGCTCCACCCGCCCCTCCCGCGCCCAAGCCAGTCGCAGATCCCCTCGCTGAGCCGCGTCAGCGCCGTCCGAGCATTGAGCTCCTCAAGCCGAGTCCGCCTGCGCCCAAGCGCAAGGCCTCCCTCAACGATCCCCGCGCCGAGCTGATCGAGGACGTGCTGACCCAGTTCAAGCTGACGGTCAAGGTCGTCTCTGTCGAAGCAGGTCCCAACGTGACACTCTTTGCGCTCGAGCTGGGGCGCGGGATCAAGGTCCAGCGCCTGGCAGGGCTCCTCGACAACCTCGCGATCACGCTCCGCGTGCCTGGGATTCGGCTCCAGGCGCCGATCCCTGGCACGAGCTGGGTCGGGCTCGAGGTCCCCAACGAGGAGCAGGAGGTGGTCGGTCTCCGGACGCTCATCGAGCATCCGGGCTGGCGCGAGAAGGACCCGGCCTTGCCGATCTTCCTCGGCAAGGACAGCACGGGTCACCCTTTGATCGCCGACCTCGCCAAAATGCCTCACCTCTTGATCGCGGGCGCGACGGGCTCGGGCAAGAGCGTGTGTATCAACACGATCCTGCTCTCGCTCCTCATGACGCGCGACCAGCGCGAGGTGCAGTTGATCTTGATCGACCCCAAGCAGGTCGAGCTCTCGGGCTACGCGAAGGTCCCCCACCTCTTGCACCCGGTCGTGACCGACATGCGCCAAGCCGGCGCCGTCCTCGACTGGTGCGTCAACAAAATGGAGGAGCGCTACGGCCTGATGGCGAAGGCCGGCGTGCGCCACATTCGCGACTACAACGAGCTCGGCAAGGAGGGCCTCGCGGATCGGCTGGGCGTCGAGACGAGCAAGCTCGAGGCGGATCGGATCCCTTGGAAGATGCCCTACATTGTGCTGGTCGTCGACGAGCTGAACGACCTCATGATGGTCGCCCAAAAGGAAGTCGAGGCTTCGATCACGCGCCTCGCCCAGAAGTCGCGGGCGATCGGCATTCACGTGATCCTCGCGACCCAGCGCCCTTCGGTCGACGTCCTGACCGGGGTGATCAAGTCGAACCTCCCGGCGCGGATCGCGTTCCGAGTGACCTCGAAGGTCGACTCCCGCACGATCCTCGACGCGTCTGGGGCGGACAAGCTCCTGGGTCACGGCGACATGCTCTTCCTGCCCCCGGGTCGCAGTCAGCCGATCCGCGCCCAAGGTGCCTTCGTGGACGACGCCGAGATCCGGGCGGTCGTGAAGGCCATGAGCAAGGCCGGCGCCGCGGCTCACGACGACGGGCTGGTCGAGGCGACCGCAGCCGCCAAGCAGGCGGGCTCAGGCACCAAGCGGCGCAAGAGCGAGCGTGTCAAGAAGGCCGCTGACGCAGACGGCTCCAACGGGGTCTACCTGGAAGCGATTCGCGTCGTGCTGACGCACGAGAAGGGCTCGGTCAGCCTGGTCCAGCGCAAGCTCAAGCTCGGCTACGGCCGGGCAGCCCGGCTCTTGGACCGCATGCGCGAGGAGGGCCTGATCGGGCCGGCGCTTGACGGCAAGCCGAGCAAGGTCCTGCGGACCCTGGAGGACTGGGAGTCATCGCTCGGCTAGGAACTCGGCGTGGGTTCGGGTTGTTCGATCCGCTCTAGGGTGACGAAGCAAGTCAGGCGCGCTGCACCGGCCTGCTCCGCCGCGACCATCAGGTCTGAATCCGAGGCGCTCCGCTTCTAGCTGCTTGCGTTGGCTGAGCTGCGCAGGCTGAGCGCTCTTCCCCTCCACAAGCTCGGTGATTGGAACCTGGGCGCAGGCCGCGCCGAGGCTGGTGGCCTGTACGCGCCTTGGCCCATGAGTGAGCGTTCGCAATTGAGTTCCCGTTGACAAGCCTTCGACCCCCGGTGCGCTGGCGATAGCCCTGGGTCGGGTTACTCCCGTCGCCTGGGCTCATACCTCAAGACCGAGGTGTTCCAAACCACGTTTACTCCCATGCCCTCAGGCTGCTCTTGTAGGAGATCCCCTCATAGACGAGCCGAGAGTGGCTACGGTGGGCCCTCGGCTAGAAGGCCTTGATAATCACGCCTGGGTCGAATCCGGGGTCGTCCTTCGCTAGCTCTCTGAGCTTCTCCAGCAAGGGGAGGAGCGAGGGCTGGTAGGCGATCGACGCATACGCGCGTACCGGCGTGTGATCGTTCTCGGACGTGTCCAATAGGATGTCAAGAACGGTGTCTTCCTTCGCGCTGGAGACGAACCGAACGACGGCTAGGTGCAGGCACATCGGCGGAACCGTCTCGGCTAGGGCGAGTCGCACTTTCGCTACGAGGTCTGGGTGCTTTCGGAGGACCTTGAACACGTCCAAGCGGAGGAACTCGGAGAGCTTCACGTATCGAGAGCCGTAGACCATGCCGGGCAGAGGTCCCTCGTGAACCTGCTCAAGGTCTCTGAGTCGCCCTTCGGCTTCTTGGTAGAGCGTGTCGGGTGAAAGGCGAAGCTCTTGCGGGACCGCGACCACCAGGTTGTTGGGGACGAGCATTCCGTATCTGGAGGGGTCGGCCGGGTACTTCCAGGAGCCATTACGGGGCGGAGGCGGCGAGAGCCTGAGGATCACCTTTTTCGGAGGTGTCGCTTTCCGCTCGTTTTCCTCTCCGGGTTCGGTGGACGACCCGGCTTGATCGGTAACGTCGTCGGGTCCGCCAGGGTCTACTTCGACCTCAGCGATCTCGAAGCGAGCACTAGGTCCGAGGCCGTCGTCGTTGAGGTAGAGGTAGCGGATGCCCTCGTCGGCTTGGTCAGCTTCGCCCTGCTTTGGCTCCGAGATCGAGCTCTCCCTGAAGCCAACGATGCAACAGGCGTGGAGTCCTCCAGCGATGTCTCCGGCGACGAAGACTGGGTATCCGGAGCGGAGCAGCGCAGCGCAGGTGTGTGCGAATCGAGCGCGGGTGAAGTAGGAGTGGTTGTTCTCCACGTCGAACTGGTCGCCTTCGATTGGGATTGGCGCCAGGCCGATCGCCCGGATCGCCTCACATGTCTGGGGGAGGTCCAGGCCACGAGAAGGAAAGAGCCGATAGATCGACGGTGCTGCATGAGCGTGTCGGGTGATCTCCGTTGTCGTCGGCGTCGCGTGGAACTCGTCGAACGCGGAACTCGAGAGGCAAGTCCAGACGGCGATCGTCGCGCAACCGCCGATGCCCACATCTTGCTGTTGCCAGGCGACTCCTGTGACGCGGAGGGGAAGGCCTGCCAGGTGGCAGACATGTTCTCGCGAGGGCGAGGTCACGCGCGGCGTCTTGGGTTGGTCGTCCTCATACCAACGGAGGACTGTGCGGCCGAAGGGAGCCTTGGTCGGCCTAAGGACGACGAATCCGAGGTAGGACGCCTGAAGGCCTTTAGCTGCCTTGAGCGCCTCGTCGTCGACTCCTCCCCCTTCTTGGCCGGCTGCGTCTTCGTCGACCGCGCCCTCTTCGCCAGTACGGAGAGGATCGAAGCGAAGTGCGGTCTCCAAGGTCTTCCGGCTGACCTCTTGGGCGAAAAAGTGCAACCTCCGGCAGGCGTTCGAGTAGCCCGCAGAACTTGTTGAGTAGAAGGCCGAGAACGCCGCGAGGTAGTCTCGGTCGAAGTACTGGACCTCCTCCACCACGGACTTGGCTTGGAGGTCAGCGAGATAGGAGTGAATGTAGTTCGGGGACTGGCTCTCCCCTGTGATCAGTTTGACAAGCGGATTGTCGAGGCTGTCGAACGCGTAGACGCGCAAGCCCTCAGCCTCGTGAGGCACCTAGTCGAGCCTGCGGCTGAGGCCGCTGGGGCGAGCCGGTTGGAAGCGAGTCACTCGCCTTCGCCCCTCCCGCAAGCGGGCGAGGAGGGCCACTCGATCTTCCTCTTCAGTCTTGTGGAAGACGGTCTCCCCGGGCTGGGCCTGAGCCTCCCAAAGGGAGGGCTTGAGGCCGGAGTCGGTGGGGGGATCTTCTTGCTCGTTTGGGTTGCTAGGCATCATGGAACTTTACAAGTCGCTCACGTCATCTGGGGGATTCGGCCTGTCGGTCATCCGAAGTCCTTCGCGCGTAAGCTGCTTATCTCTCCGCTCTCAATTTTCCACTCTCTCGAGAGGCTCTCAGTGTTCACTGCCTGGAAGTCCCGCCCGATCCACCTCGAGGTAGTCCTGGGTCCAATCTGAGGAGCGAGGATCTAGAGAGGTGGGAGGATCGCGCGCGGTCCATTGGTTCCCCCCGCGTGCCTCGATCATGAAGCGCAGGGTGCCGCGGTCCGCCGTGCCAGAGTGGCAGGCATGCCACCGCTTGCCTCAGGTCCTCCTTTCCCGAGGCGGACGTAGCGAGCCGTCGTCCCGAGGTCGGCGTGGCCGAGGAGCTGCCTGTTCGCAACGCTCGGGAACTTGCAGGTCCGTCCTCAAGCTGTGTTCACTTGCGAGATGCATGGTTTCCTGCTCACCATTAGACGCAGGAAGGGAGCGCTGGTCACGGGCTCGCACTCCTCGAGCCTCAGAAGCTCGTGTTGAACGGCCGAAAGCGGTGCCCCCATTGATCTGCGAGGGTCAGGGTGAAGGTCTGCGGGCGGACCCGCGCCTTGTATGCCGCGACCCACACCCGTCGGACGACAGAGGCGCCGGGTGGCAAACTCCCGAAGTAGACGGTCGGAGGGTCGTCTGGGAACGTTCCGGTCAAGCAGTGAGCCGCGCCTTCACCCACGTTCTTTACCGTCAGCTCGATTTCGAGAAACTCGACCTCCGGGAAGGCCTCTGCGATTTGGTCGGTCCGGGACAAAAGCCTCGCCTTGCAGCTGAAGCTCGGTGCCTGCGTCGGTGCTCGCTTGGCGGGGCCCCAGCGAATCGTGTCCTTCCCGAGGTGAACGACTTGGTCTCCAAACAGCCTCTCTGAGTCGAGGACCTTGATCTCACCCTCTTCGGTCCCGACGTAGAGCCGTCCCCCGTCTGGCGAGAACGTGAAAGCTGTGGCCTCCCCCTCCGGGACCCGAACCACGGGAGCTCCCAAGCCCCCAACTCGGCCCGTCACGTAGATCTCCGTCGAATGCTCTTGCCTGCAGATGACGAGGTCCCCTCTCGGAGAGACGGCGATCGCTCCGCTTGCTTGGAGAAGAGGTTTGGCCTCGTTCGAGGGCCCTGTCCTCCAGAGTTGGAAGCTGCCGCCACTGGAGCCAATCCAGACGAAGGGCCGCTCTGATCCGTTGAACCCGACGAGATTCCCAGTCCCAGCCAAGTCTCAGACCTCCTGACATGGCCGACGTAAACGCTTGAGCTGTCGGACCACCTCCAGAGCCAGCAGCACAAAATCTCCGGACGAAAGGTCGGTGCCGGCAGGTAGTCTTGGCGGATGTCCAGCGCCCTCGACTCCCCCCTGTTTCCGTCACAGTCTCCGACCCTTGCCCCTGCGTGCGTGCGCACGTTCCTCAACGTCGACGTGCATGTCGACGAGGAAGACGGCCTGTGCGTTGTGTGGGTGCATGGCTCTCCTTGGCATCGGTTCGCGGCCAGCAACAGGCTGGACAGACGCATAGTTGGTGTGAGCCTGGTCCTCGCAGGCTTGGCGAAGTGCGCCCAGATTGAGCGGGGCTTAGGCCTGAATCACGACACTCTCTACAAAGACAAGAAGCGGGTGGCAGAAGGCGGGATTCCCGCCTTGGCGGGCCTGAAGGTCGGACCCAAGGGAGCCAGCAAGGTCACCCCAGCTCTCCGAACACGGGCGAAGAGGGGCTGGTGCGCTGGATTCTCAAAGAGGGAGATCGCGAAGAGGCTCGGTGTCAGCAGGGAGACCGTGAGGCGCATGCTCAAGGGGATCCCAGGGCCGGCCCCAGAGCCAAGCCAACTGTCGTTGCTAGACGAGCCAGAGCTCGCCGTCGCTGGCGAGGAGGTCGTCGTCGTCGCCACAACTTCTGCTGTTGAGGACGAGCACGCAGAGGAAGCCGGGACCGCAAAGGAGAAAAAGGAGAATGCGGCGGCTGTGCCTGTGGCCAAGAACACGGCAGGCAGCGAGGACAGCCCGGCCTTCCTGCCACCCGTGCCTCACCGCGAGAACACAACCCAGCGCGACCTCGATCGCACCACCGAGCGCGTACTCGCTCGCTTCGGCTTGATCTCCGAGGCCGAGGTTCGCTTCGTCTCGGGCGACAACCTCCGCTCTGTTGGTGCTCTCCTGATCCTCCCTCCGCTGGTCTCGTTGGGCTTCTTTCAGGGCTTGCAGGCCGTGTATGGAGGGCTGAAGAACGGCTTCTACGGCTTGCGGCACACCGTCATGACGACGGTCCTAATGCTGACGTTGAGAATCAAGCGAGCGGAGCAGCTCGCCGGAGCACCCCCGGCCGCGCTGGGTCGGCTGCTGGGCCTGGATCGAGTGCCAGAGGTCAAGACGCTGCGTCGCCGCTTGCGCGAAATCGCTGACCAAGGGAAGGCCAACGAGTTCATGCGCTGGTTCGCCAGGCACCTCGCCGAGGCGGATCCGGACGCTGTCGGCTTCCTCTATGTGGACGGGCACACGCGGGTCTACCACGGCAAGCGAAAGGTCTCGAAGGCCTACAGCACTCGCAAGCGTCTCGCCCTCCCGGCGGCCACTGATTTCTGGGTTCATGACACGAGTGGACAGCCGTTCTTCGTCGTGACGGGCGAAGTCTCGCAGTCGTTGACGCAGCAGCTTCTGCCCATTATTGAGGAGCTGGAGAGCGGAGAGATCGTTCCCAAAGGGAAGCGCGTGACCTTCCTCTTCGACCGAGGAGGTTGGAGCCCCGAGCTGTTCAAGAAGATCGTGCATGCGGGGCACGACTTCGTCACGTATCGCAAGGGAAAGTGCGCTCGCTATCCGGTGTCTGACTTCGTTGAGCACTCCCTCGAGATCAACGGGCGCCAGCTCTCCTACATGCTTCGAGACGGTGTCGCGCGCTTCGGCGTCGGAATGCAGTTCCGTCAAGTCGTCCGCCGCGAGCCAGACGGATACCAGATCGCGATCGTGACGAGCCGCAACGACCTGGCCGCAGCAGAGGTCGTGTTCCGTCTCTCCGAGCGCTGGCGGCAAGAGAACTATTTCAAGTACGCCCGCGACGAGTTCGCCTTGGACGCGCTCGATTCCTACAAGGTCGAGCCGGAGGACCCCAAGCGGACGGTTCCGAATCCCAAGCGCAGGCCGCTCAGCAAGGCGATCGGCGCTCTCCGGGAGGAGGTCGCGAAGCTGGAGGCCGACCTCGGCCGGGCCGCCGACGCGAACGAAGAGAGCCAGCGTCCAACCGTCCGCGGCTTCAAGATCGCCCACGGAAAGGTCCGTCAGGAACTCGCGAAAGTCCGCAAGAAGATCGAGACCTTGGTCGCTCGGCGGAGGCAGCTCCCCCAGCGCGTAACGATCGCCGAAGCGTCTGCCGACCAGGGGGTCTTGCTCGAGGTTGAGCACAAGCACTTCATGAACGCCGTCAAAATGGCCGTCTATCGGGCCGAGACCTCGTTGCTGCGAATGCTCGATCCGCACCACCGGAGAAACGAGGACGAAGGCAGGAAGCTCCTGCGGGAGGCCTTTCAGTCTTCCGGGAGCCTGAAGGTGGTCGACGGGGAGCTCCGTGTAACCCTCAATCCACTCAGCGCCCCACGCCGAACCAGAGCGATCTCGGCGCTCTGCGACGAGTTGAGCGCTGCCCAAGTGCGTGTCCCAGGGACGACCCTACGCCTCAAGTTTGGTGTCTCGCGGGAGACCGGAGTGTCCGAATTGGCCATGGGGCCATGTCAGGACGCCCAAGGCTTGGCACGAGGACGGTTTCTGCTGCAAGAAGTGCATGGAGGACCACGCCCTCAAGCGCGTCTGCAAGGCCTGCAAGACTCGGTTCACGATCCCGAGCCCCAACCCCCTCGCGAAGCGGGCCAAGAAGCCCAAGTCTTGGCACGAGGACGGCTACTGCAGCAAGAAGTGCATGCAGGAGCCCGAGGGCGCGACGCCCAAGGCGACCCCCAAGCGCAAGAAGAGGAAGCGCGAGGCGCCGGAAATCGAAGCCCACTGCCCACTGCGGCGAAGGGCACGCCGTCTCAGTACCGCAGAGCCACCTCGGGAAGCTCATGCTTTGTCCCACCTGCGACGGGCGACTCCTCGTCCGAGTCTAGGCGCGGTGTGCGGACTTGGGTTCGGGCGCCCCTTCCGGGAACTCCTACCACTCATCAATCTTCTGGCGCCTCCTCAGCGACAGTCCAGTAGATGACGAAGTCGGCGTCGATCCTTCGATAGCGCAGTGCTTTTGAATCGGAAGGCATAGCCTGTTCCGAGTGCGTGTTGCTCCAACTCCGAGGTCTTTGTGGACGGACTCGTCCCAGTCAATGGAACGCCTTCTAGGACAAGGAGAGCCAAGACGCCCAACGCCGCTAGTGCCAACAGATTGACTAGACAACGACATCGGCTCGATCTCACTTCCCGACCCTCTCCCCGAGAATTCATGGCTGTGCGTGCAGTGCTTTCTGCGCATACGCGCGTAGTTGACAGGCTCTAGGTGGCAGCAGCGACCTCGGAACCGCACCGACTGCCTACATACACACTCCTGTCGCGGAACCCGGCGCGAGTTGGCAGCCCGGCTGACCTAGGCCCTACGGGGTCGAGCTGTTACCGACCGCGGGCCTCCGGAACTTATGGCCCGTAGAGTTCGCCTCGCTGGCGAACGACTTCGCAGCTCCCGAGTCAGCCGATCTTCCTGCGCTGAAGTGTCGGACGGCGCAGCGAGGACAGGGTCGACTTCTGATCGACCCAACGACCTACGAGCTCGGCTCCCCGAGCAGGAGGCGATTCTGGGGCGTGATCTCGGCTGGGATCTGTTTGGCGAACACGCGGTAGCCCGCTGCGCGGAGCCGAAACAGGCGCGTCACGTCCACGGCGAGCTGAGGCTCGATCCAGCCCTCGAGGCCGGAGGTTCCCCCGCGCTTGGTGACCTGGCAGCAGGGCAGGACCGCCACTCGGGACTGCGCGCCGAGCGCGAGGTCGAGGGCGAGGTCGGTCAGTCCCCCGCAGGCGTGGACCGCGACGACGAGCGCCCCGGGCTCGACGGTGGCCGCTTGGATCTTCTCCTCGCGGTATTGGATCCGCCCCTCAAGGTGGGGCCAGCGTGCCACGAGCGCGGTGTGCAGCCGCCCGAAGCTGACCGGCTTGCGGCGGTCGACGCAGACTGCGTGCGAAGAGGTCCGGTCGAGGAGCAGCAGGATATGGCTTAGGAGTCCGTGCCCGGCGGCCAGTTCGAGCACGGGGCCGCCGCGAAAGTGCCGGCGGATCCGGCGCGCGGTCTCCCAGGCCTCGAAGAACTCCTTGCGGGGCAGGCACTCGGCGTCTGAGAGCGTCCGGCCGAGCGCGTCGCGCAAGGTGTCTCCCGAGAACTCGCTCGTGGTGTAGCGAGTCAAGCGCGTGCGCGAGCGAGGGTTGAGGGCCATGCCGGATCCTACTTGCCCCGCGAGAGAGCCGCGCTAGTCGTCCGACCAAGGCACCCAGGGGTTGAGCTGCTCGGCGACTTCGCGCCAGGTCGGAGTCTGCGGGCCGACCACGGTTAAGAGTGGGCGCCCGAAGGCCTCGCAGCAGCCGCTCTCTCGCAGGTCTCGCCAGAGCTCGAGCCAGAACTCGCTCAAGTCGGGCTGGGCAGCCTGCTCGCGACGCGCGAGGTCGTGGAGGAGGTCGAGGGCCTCGTTGGTCACTGAGAGCGAACCGAGGCTCGGGAGGCGGCGGCTCCACTCGCGAGGCTCCCAGCGGGCCTCTTCACCCGCGTGCTCGAGGTCCTCCTCGCTGCTCCCGAGCAGCCCGAGCGAGTCGTGGGCGCGGGTCGTCTGGAGCGCGAGCACGTAGAAAGTCTCGTCGGGGAAGCGCTCTCGGAGCTGGGCGAGGGCGCTGGGGAGCTCGGCCCGCGCCGCGCGACGGAGGCGCTCACGGGCAGCGACCTGCGCTGGGCTGGCTTGGGTCACCCTGCAAGTGCCGCCCATGCTCTCGTAGGGGAGGGGTTTACCCCCTCCCCCTCCCGCGGGCGGGGGTAAACCCCGCCCCTACATTCACCTGTACCGGTATCTCCGGGTCCTGCCACTAGCCCTCGGCCCTATCTTCCGCGGGGGCGTCTTCGGCGATTCCCGCGGCGACCTCGGGTTCGCCCCTGGGCGTGTTCTCGACGATCTTCTCCAGCTTGCCCTTGTCGAGGTGCACGGTCCGTTGCGCGACTGCAGCGGCCTTCGGGTCGTGGGTCACGACAATGATCGTCTTGCCGTGCTCCTGGTTCAGGCGCAGGAGCAGGTTCAGCACCGCGTCCGCCGACGCCCGGTCGAGGTCACCCGTCGGCTCGTCCGCGAGGATCAAGTCCGGGTCGGTCGCGAGCGCCCGCGCGATCGCGACTCGCTGCTCCTGACCGCCTGAGAGCTCTCGGGGGCGGTGGTGCATTCGGTCCTCGAGGCCGACGAGCGCCAAGGCGTGGATCGCATGCGCGCGTCGCTCTTTTCGCGAGAGGGGCGCTAGGAGAAGGGGGAGCTCGACGTTTTGAAGCGCGGTCAGAACCGGGAGGAGGTTGAAGCCCTGGAACACAAACCCGATCCGGTCGGCGCGAAAGGCCGCCAGACCTGCGTTGGTCATCGTCGTCAGCTCTTCGCCGGCGACGTTGACGAGCCCCTCGTCGGCTCGGTCTAGCCCACCGACGAGGTTCAGGACGGTTGATTTCCCCGAGCCCGAGGGGCCCATGATCGCCGTGAAGCTCCCGCGCTCGATCGTCAGCGTCAAGCGATTGAGCGCGTGAAGGGTCTCTCCGCCGCGCTTGTAGATCCGGGAGACCCCGGCCAGCTCGATCGCGGGCGAGGCCGAGGCGGGAGTGGTTGACTTGCTCACGCTACTCTTCCAAGCGGACGCGGTCGCCGCTGCTGAGGGTCAGAGGCGGCCCGATCACGACGAGCTCGCCTCCTTTGAGTCCTTCGAGGACTATGACTTGACCGCCGCGGCGCTCACCGAGGCGGAGGTCCACGAAGCTGACCACGTCCCGTTCGAGGACGAACGTTCCTTCGCTTCCCTCTTGGGTCACGAGCGCCTCCTCGGGGAGCAGGATCGGCGGGGGCCCGTCCTTGGCCGGACGCTTTGAGTCCGCCTCGCTTGCGTCCGAGAACACGACGCGGACGCCCATCTCCGGGCGGAGGCGATCGTCTGGTTTGTCAAGCTTGACGCGGACTTCGATCGTGGCTTTCGAGCGGTTGGCCGTCGGCCAGATTCGAGAGACTTTTCCCGGATAGGCCTGACCTGGATAGGCGTCGAGGAACACTTGAGCCGGGGCCCCGACTCGGACCCCAGCCAGAGACGCCTCGGGCAGGTCAGCCTGAATCTCGAGGGAAGCGAAGTCGACCAGAGTCGCGACTGAGCCGCGCGCGTTGGCCCCGCCCACGGAGTTGGGAGAGACGACTTCCCCGACCTCCGCGTCCTTGAGGACCACAATCCCGCTGAAGGGCGCCCGGACCTCTGTCTTGCGCAACGTGGCGGCGGCTTGGTCTCGCGCAGCGGCGGCGACTCGGATCCTCGCTGCGCCGACTGAGAGCTCGGCCTCGGCGACCTTGACGCCCGCCTCCGCCCCAGCCGTCGCTCGCCGACCGGCGCTCTCGAGGGCCTGGGCCTGCACGACGCCGGCCTCGGCGCGCTTGTGGGCGGCGATCGCCCGATCAAGGTCTCCGGGCGTGTTGATCTCCTTCAGGCGGAGCTCGTGTGCGCGAGTCAACTCGCGCTCGGCCAAGGTTCGGTCTGCCTCGGCAGAAACGACTTGGGCCTGCGCGGCGCGCCCCTGTTCGAGGTTCCGCTCGACCTCGATCTGGGCGCTGGCGAGGGAGGCCCGTGTCCGCTCCAGGATCGCCTTGGCCTGCTCGAGGTCAGCCTTGCGCTGCTCGAGCGCCGCGACGTATTCCTCGTCGAGGAGGCGCGCCACGAGTTGCCCCTTCTCGACCACGCTCCCCTCGGTCACGTGCAGCTCGACGATCCGACCCGGGGTGTCGGCCGAGAGGGCCGCTCTCCGGGCAGCTACTACGTAGCCGTTGGCGGCCAAACCGGAGACGGCGCCGGCCGCCGCAGGGTCGCTCCGAGTGACCTTGACGGTTCGGACCACCGGCAGCCGGATCCGATCGAGCATGCGCAGAGCTGGTGCCCGCAGGACCCACAGCAAGCCCGCCGAAGCGACCAAGAGCGCGATCCCAACGACGCGCCCAAAGCCCCCACCTTCGGGGCGTCTGCGCGCACGGCTGCGATCGATTCGGAGGGGTTCGAGGTCCATTGGAGCGGAAGCCTACCGTAGGGCAGCGCTGCCCATCACAAGTTGCGGTACACCCCATTGCTTTCGTAGGGGAGGGGTTTACCCGGGTTTACCCCCTCCCGCGGGCGGGGGTAAACCCCAATGCCAGGAGGCAATCGCCCTAACCGATGGCGGTGATGAGACTTGTGCGCATTCCATAGTCCATACACGAAAATGGTCCGACCCCTGGGCGAAGTTGAGCTTAGCAGAGCCAAACCAAGCCTAGGGTGACGGACCAATGGGACTCTAGC
>JAESQQ010000885.1 GCA_016765095.1 Planctomycetota bacterium
CCACCCCCCGACCTACTCTGGGCGCAGCCCCATAAACACAGCCAGCGCCCCCGACCCTCCAAGGCAGCCCTCGACACCGATCCGGCTAGTTCGAGGACGAGGACGAGCACGAGCACGAGCACGAGCACGGCCTCTCATTCTAAAAAACACCCCACCTCACCTGCTACTCTTGCTGGAGTGAGCGAGACCTCTTCCAGCAGCGACGTCGTCGCCCCCGACAAGGACCACGAGGCGCCCCTGGCGCGGGTCCGCGAGGGCTTCGACCTCCCCGTCGACAAGAAATACACCCTCGTGGTCGAGCCTTGGGAGGTCCTGGGCTGCTGCTCGCTCTCCGGCGTCGCGTTTCGCTTTGGGACCAGCTTCCCGCTTCCCTCGGTCGCCAAGGCGCTCGAAGGGGTCGAGGAGCTCGTCAGCGAGCACGCCGAAGCCGGCGAGCTCCTCGTGTTTGGGCACAGCGACGCAGCCGCGACCGGGAGCAGCCAAGCCCTCTCCGAGCGGCGCGCCAAAGCGATCGTGGCCTTGATCTGCAACGACGTGGCTGGCTTTCAAGCGATCGACAGCGAGGAGAGCTGGGAGATCCAAGTCGTGCAAACCACGCTCCTCGCCGCGGGCTACCGGCCGGGCGTCGTCGACAACAAAGACGGCCCCAAGACCCAGGCTGCGGTCAAGGCCTTCCAAGAGGACCAAGGCCTCGACGTCGACGGAATCGCGGGACCCAACACGCGCAAGGCCCTCTACACCGAGTACCTCTCTGGCCTGAACCTGGGACTCGAAGCGAGCGCGTTCCTCGACCCTGCGGCGCTCGGCTGCGGCGAGACCCACCCCGTGATCGAGACGAGCGAAGCCTGCGAGGACAATCGCCGGGTCACGTTCTTCATGTTCACCGCCAACCGGCCGCCGCTGGTGCCGGGGTGTCACGACGCCGCGGGTGAGTGGTATGGGAAGATCGCTGAGGCCTGCGCCTGCGGGGCCAAAGGGCCGACTCCAACCGCCACGACGCTCCGAGCCAACGGACCGAAACCCAAGCTGGCCGAGATGCCCGCCGACTTCGGGCCGCCCTTCGAAGAGCTCGTCGAGTTGGCCCTCGTGCACCCCGGCGGCGGCGAGCCGCCGAGCCAAGCCTTCGGAGCCAGCGAGGTCGCGCTTCGCGCCCAGACCGAACCGCCGACCGTGGGGACTTTCACCTGGAGCAGCGAGAGCGAAGGTGTGACCGTCGAGGGCGAGGACGAGCGGGCTGTGGTCAAGCTCGGCTCTGAGCCGCCCGCCGAAGTCATCGTGCGCTGCGTGCTCGTCGCAGAGACCGGCAACCATTACGAGGCGGAGCACGTCCTAGCGACAGGCTTCGCGTTCCGTTACCAACACCCGGAGGGAGAGACGACCGAGACCCCGCCCCGGGGGACGGGAGAGGACGAGGACGCCCAGTCCTACCTCGAGTACTCAGGCGACCCCCTCGACACGATCTTCGACATTCACCAAGACGAAGGCGACGGCGACTGCGGCCCGACCTGCGCAGCCTTCTTCCGCTATGGCGGAGGGGCGGCCAGTGGCGCCCCGACCGAGAACGGCCAGACCGTCACGGGGGGGACGATCCAAGGCTTGGCCGAGCGAATGCGGCAAGAGACCGGAGCCCCAACGGACCACCGCGAGGGGACCAGCCGCGAGGAAATGTGCCGGATCCTGCGCGAGTTCGCCGGCTCGTACAAAGGTCGACGAAAGGACTTCGAGGTTGATCGAGAGACCTACGACCTCTCGAACGAGTCGGCCGCTCAGCTAGCAGTCGGGGCTTGGGGGGCCCGCGTCGCCCGGCTGCTCCTAACCAGTCCCCGCGGAGTCCTGACCGGCGTCCAGAGCTACCCAGGGGGCCGCCCCTACCGGGAGGCGCTTCGGAACGCGCGCGAGGAGGGCCGCTCGGGCCTGAGCTACACCAACCACTGGGTGGTCTGCGTCAGCGTTACGTCGAGCGAGGCTGTGTTCTACGACCCTGGGTTCGGACAACATGGCCGCCACACCTTCCCCCTCGTGGACCTGTTCGGGGCTCACATGGAGTGGACAAAGACTTCCTTGGACCCCACGTCTGCGATCGGCTCGCAGTTGATCGTCGCTAAGGAGCCCGACGCCATGTGGCGCCTGAGCAAGGGGGCTGGGATCTGCGAGATCGACGCCGGGCTGCTGACCTTCGGCGATCGCCTGAGCGCTCAGTCAGACGCCGAGTGGTTCCTCAACCCAGACCAAGCCGACGCGCGCGCCCGCGCTCTGACCGGAGAGGGCAAGAGCGCCGTCGTGGTCGAGATCCCAGACGGAAACTTCGGTGTCGTTTACGTCAACGACGTCGGCGGTGACAACGCTCGCCAACCCACAATCGACCGCAGCGACTCCGAGGACGACGACGTCGTCCGACGACTTCCTGGTGCGCTCCGTAGCGTTCGGTTCTTCCTCAGGACCGGAGGGAGCGTCTTCACGAACCTCGTGCGCTACGAAGGCACCCACCGCAAGAGGAGCTAGGGGACCCCTAGGTCTTTCAAAGCGAGGCGAAGGTCCGAGTCGCTCTCGATCTGGGCCCGGAGGGGGACGCCGGCCGCTTCAGCGGCCGCGAGGTCGCTCGCGCTGTCGCCGATCAAGAGCGAACTGGAGAGGTCGAGCCCGAGCTCCTCGGCCGCTCGGAGCAGCATTCCAGGCTTTGGTTTGCGACACGCGCAGCCCGCGTCCCGCTCGTGGGTGCACACATAGACCGCGCTCAACGGCGCGCCCGCGGCGCTGAAGTGATCCCGAAGCTTGTCGTGGATCGCCTCGAGGTCGTCTAGAGACAGCATGCCCCGGGCGACCCCGCGCTGATTGGTCACGACGACCAGGAGGTAGCCGGCAGCCTGGAGGCGCTGAGCGGCCTCGGCCACGTGGGGCAGGATCTCGAGCTCGGCTGGCGTCTTGACGTAGGTGTCGCCTGGGATCCGGTGGTTGAGGACTCCGTCGCGGTCGAGGAAGGCTGCCTTCACGCGCCCGGCTCCGGGGCGAGCGCGACGACGTCGCCCCCGCGGGTGCTCACGTAGAGGTTGGCCCAGCCTAGGACCGGACCTCCAACGCAGGCGCTGCCCACACTCGCGCGCCCTAGGGTCCGGCCGTCGAGTCCGTCAAAGGCCAGGAGCGTTCTCCCCGCCGCGAGCCAGACCCCCTCGTCCCCGCAAGCGAGACCCGTCACGACGCTCGCGAGGTTCGTCCTCCCCGTCCAGAGGATCGCGCCGCCATCCTTGAGGTCCACCGCCGCCAGTCCCTCGTCCCAACCGACGTAGACCCGCTCCCGGTCGGCCGAGAGGCACGTCGGCGCTCCGCCCAAGTCTTCGCTCGAGACCTCCCAGCGGACGCCGCCGCGGCGGAGATCAATCGAGCTCAAGCCGGCCTCGGTCGCGACGATCGCCTCCTCACGCGTGGTCAACAACGCACGCGCGCTCCCCGGCAAGTCAACGTGCCAGAGCCGATCTCCAGCCTGCATTCCCAGGGCGTGCAGCCGCGGCGACTCGCCCTTGAACACGGGTCGTGTAGCGACAAGGAGCTTCCCCCCTCCGAGCGCGGGCGGAGCCGTCGGCTCCCCCCGGAGGTAGATCCGAAACAGCGACCGCCCCGAGCGAGCCTCGACGGCGTAGGCGTGCCCGTCCGCGCAGGCCACGTAGACGACCCCGCGACTGGCGAGCGCAGGCTGGTAGGCCCCCCCGCTTCGGGCCTGGAGTTCGAGCGGCGCGGCCTTGCGCCACTGAACGCTCCACTCGCCGCGCCGCAGGCAATAGAACACGCCCTCGTCGTCGCCAAAGAGCAAGGACCCCCCCGAGACGACCGGTGGACTGCTAACGGGAACTCGAGCGCCAGGCACATGCCCCGCCTGAACAAGCGGCCAGATCGGGCTCGCCTCGCGAATCGGATCGGTCTCGTGGATCGCGAGGATCACGCCTGAGTCAGCGTCGAGGGCATAGAGCACTCCCTCTCGGTCAGCGACGTAGACCTTCCCGTCTTGGGACACGATCGGCGACGTCCCGGCCGCCCCACCCAGAGACGTCCGCCAAAGCTCTTCGAGCGGCGGATCCAAGCGGAGGTTGATCGACCCCGTCCGAGTCGCGCTCCTCCCCGCACATTCCCAGGCCGGCAGCTCGGGCCCGGGGTCGTACGCGCGAGGTCGCGATCGGGCGGCCTGCGTCGGAACGAAGAGGACTTTTCCTCTGGGCTCGGAGCCAACCGAGCTCCGGGCCGTGCCCCGGGAAGGCTTCTTCTTGGCCGGCTTCTTCTTGGCCGGCTTCTTCTTGGCCGGCTTCTTCTTGGCCGGCTTCTTCTTGGCCGGCTTCTTCTTGGCCGGCTTCTTC
>JAESQQ010000886.1 GCA_016765095.1 Planctomycetota bacterium
CTCGTGCTCGTGCTCGTGCTCGTCCTCGATCGAGTCCTCATCCGCGCTCCTACCCCGCCCCACCCCCCCTGAGGGGGGCGGAGCCCCCCGGAATCAATGACCCGTCCATGACGGGGGCCGGGTAGGATTCGCCGCTATGAACACGCCTCGCCTCATCGCTCTTGCTCTGTTCGCTATCTTCGCCACGGGTTGCTTTGGCGACGACATTCCGCCGATCTACGAGATCCCCGAGGACGAATACGTCGTCGTATACCCGAGCAGTGAGCCCTCCCTCGCCGCCTGGGATAGCACGATCGGACACCGGATCTCGGAGGCGACGAGTCGTCGCCTCGAGACCTTCGGCGAGTTCCGAGTCGTTCCCTATGGCGAGGTGATCGAGTTGATGTACGCCGAGCCTGCTTCGGACGACGAGGACGAAGACGGCGACGAGAGCAAGGACGACGGGAAAGTCGGGCTCGAAGTCCGCAAGATCACGCCCGAGAAGCTGGCCGAGTTGACGGGCGCGGACTGGGTGATCGTGATCGAGTGCAGCCTGTTCCAAGAGAAGGACCCCAACAACATAAACATGATCCGAGCCTCGGCCCGAGCCGGGGTCAAGCTGTTCAAGCTCGCCAAGTCCGACGACGAGCGGCAGGAGGCGCGCACTCGGACCGATCGCGAGCGCAAGCGTGACAAGGCTCGCAAGCTCGCCGGACTGAAGACCAAGCGCGGCGCAACTCAGTCCGACGGCGGCGAGTGGGTCGCAGGCAAGGACATCAGCGCCAACTACCCCAAGGACTTCTTCGGCCAGTACGGCGAGACTTTCTTGGATCCCATTAAGGCCCGCAAGGGTCTGATCGAGGAGCTGGGCGAGGTCGTCGCCAAGTGCTTCTACGAGCACGAGCCTGGCAAGCTCTCGGGGAGCGGAAACTAACCAGACGTCGCGAAACCTCCCCCCGGCGCGCGGGCGTAGCGGCCGAAAAAACAGTAACTTCGCGGCGCCATGCCCTCTTCGCCGCAAGCCACCTCTGGAATGAGATCGACTTACGCCCTCGTCTGGATGGTGATCTGCGCGATCTCGATCGTGGTCGCCGCGGTGGATCTTGGTCCACACCTCGCCGGGTGGTTCGACGGCTCGTCGCCGACCCCCGAAGACCTCGCGCGGACCGAGCAGGTCGTCTCGGCCTGTTCGCGCTTCCTCGCGACGAGCCTGTCTATGCTGGTCGCGCTCTGCGCGTTGGCGCTCCCGCTGACTGCCAACGCCTACACGCCGCGCCTGATCGAGCTCTTCTTGGAGGACCGGCTCAACCGGGCCGTGCTGATGTTCTTCGTGATCGCGAACGCGATCGTGCTCTGGAACGCGTTCATGCTCGGCGCCGTCGATCCTGACTCGGCCCGCGCTCGGGCGCTGCTCTCCGTCCTCTTGACGCTCGCTGCGCTCCTCGTGATCGCGCCCTACTTTCTCTACGTGCTCCGGTTTCTGCTCCCGCAGACGATCGTGGCTCGCCTCGGGCGCGAGGTCCGCTATGACTTCGAGAGCTTGGTCAAGGCCCGCGAAGGGGCGCTTGAAAATGCGATCACCAACGTCCAGTACATCGGGAAGGTCACCCTCCGCTCGATTCAGCGCCACGATCGAGACGTCGCTGCGGAGGGCTTAAGAGCCCTCGAAGACTTGTTCACTGCCTACCTCGAGGTCAAGTCGGACGTGCCTCCGACCGATCTCCCGACCGCGACTCGGGACGCCCTCGGCCTCGGGCCTGAGCTCGCGCAGGAGGTCGTCCGCAAGGACGCCGTCATCGAGGTCGCGATCCTCCAAGAGCTCTCGCTCCTGCTCCCTGTCGCTATGGAGTCTGGGGTGGGGGAAGTCGTGAGTCAGATCGCGGCGCTGACGCGGCGCTGCGGCGTGGCGGTCGCGGTCCGCAACGACGATCGGATCGAGGAGCTGATCACGCTCTACTTCAACACCTTCCTCCGCTCGGCCCTCAAGTCTCGGAACGCGGAGGCGTTCTACAAGATCTGCTACCAATATCGTCGCTTTGCGACTGATCTCCTCGCCCTCGACCCGCCGCTCGCCGAGCGAGTCACGTTCTTCCTCGACTACTACGCGCACCAGGCCGTGCGGATGAACCTCCCCTTCCTGATCAACGTCGTGGCCTACGACTTGGCGGCGCTCTGCGAGGAGGCCTATGGGCGGCAGCTCCCGAGCAAGGAGCGCTTCCTGGAGGCGTTCATTGCCCTCGACCGGGATCAGCCAGGGATCTTGGACATGCCAGGCGTGGTCAAGGCGCAGATCATTCTCGCCGCGAGGCTCCGGACTCGCGGCGACAAACACGCCAGCACGCAGCTCGTCAAAGAGCTCCACAAGGTCAGTCGGGAGGTGCTCCGGGAGACCTTTGGCGAGATCGTCGCGGCTCGCGATCAGGAGCACTTTTGGGAGATCGCCGATCGACGCCGGCACCTCGACCACGTCGAGGCCGAGTGTCGACCCGCGATCGGCGAGCTGCGCGAAATGCTGCTTGGGACTCAGACGCTGGGCGCGGCGACAATGATGTTCCTCGACGGATCGAACGCCATGCCGCCTGCCAACCCCGACCTGGCCACGATTCGAATGGGCGCGATCCCGCCCACGTCTCGCACGCGGGCCGTCGACGTCCAGGTGACCGACGGCGGGAAGACCCAGAGCCCACTCAGCCAAGGCGCGTTCGAAGAGGCCCTCGTCCGAGAGCTCGCCGAGGAGAGCGAAGACCCCAACGCGACGGAGACGGGCAAGACGCTGAGCCCCCTCGTCGCGATCCAGCGGGCCCAGTCCGGCGCTGGCGCCGCCCCGGCACTCCCAGACGAGCCGGAGCGACTCGAGCCACCCCCAGAGGAGACGGAGTCCGAGCAGGCGTCGTGAAGGGGCCTGCGCCCGCTCACGATCCGCGCGGGCTCTCGACGCTGCCCCTCTACCTCTTGCTGCGCGGGCTGACGATCTCGGTGTGCCTCGCGCCGCGGCCTCTCGTCGACGCCTGGGCGCGCGCGCTCGGCTGGCTCTTCTACCGCGTGATCCGGGCCACGGAGGCGCGCCAGAACCTCCGCGGGCGGGGCGTCCTCCGCAACATGCAGATCGCGTTCGGCGAGGCGCTCTCGCGCGAAGAGCGCGAGGCACTCGCCCGACGCTACAGCCTCCACGCGGCCCGCTTGGCGTTCGAGGTCCTCCGCCTCCCGCGCCTGACGACCCGCAACTGGGAGCAGGTCGTCGACTTCAGCGAACTCGACGCCCTGCTGCGCGAGCGCCAACACCCGCTGATCGTTACCACAGGGCACTTTGGGAACTGGGAGGTCTTGGCCTACGCGGGCGGGCTGCGCGGCGATCCTCCCCGCTCGCTCGGCCGACCGCTCCCGATCGCGGGTCTCCAGCGCTGGCTCAGAGAGCACCGAGCCCGCTCTGGCGCTGACTTCCGAACCAAGTTCGCTGGATCTGTAGGGCCCGAGTTGAGCGGACTCTTGTCCCTCAAGCAGGCCGTCTCCGACGGCGGCTTGGTCGGGTTGAACGTGGACGAAGACGTCCGTCGCAAGGGGCAGTTTGTGCCCTTCTGCGGGGTCCTGGCCAGCACACACACCAGCGCGGCGGTCCTCCAGCGAGCGACCAAGGCCAAGATCGCAATCGTGACGTGTCAGCGCGTCGGGCTCGAGCGCTTCAAAGTCCACCTCTGGGACGTGATCGAGCACGACCCAGGGAGGCCGCGGGAGAGCGAGCGCGAGCGAGTGTGCGCCGCCGTCGCCGCCGGGCTCGAAGCTGCGCTCCGCAGCTACCCCGACCAGTGGCTCTGGACCCTTCGCCGCTGGAAGACGCGCCCCGCAGGCGAGGCCGAGAGTCCCCTTCCCCAGCGCGTCGAGCCAGGTCGGGCGCCCAAGCCCCTCGCGCCGCTTCGCCCGAGCTGGACGCTTCGGCTCGGGCTGACGGCGCTTGCGCTCTGCCTGCTCTCGATCCCAGCCTTTCTGCTCGGCCCACGCCGGGTCGCCGACCCCAGCCGGCTCAGAATCCGGCTCCAGGCGGAGGAACCCGCCGCGCTCGCCGCGGAGATCTCGCGCCGCGAAGCTGGCCTCGCGGGCATCACCTCGGGCTGCGCTGCGCGGGTCGTGTTCGCTAACCCTGCGAGCCCCGCCCAGACGGACGTGGCCGTCGTGTATGTGCATGGGTTCAGCGCGACTCGGCAAGAGACCGCGCCCTTGGCCGAGAACCTGGCGCGGGCCTGGGGCGCAAACCTGTTCGAGGCCCGCCTTCGCGGCCACGGTCGAGGCGGCGCGGCGCTGGGGGTCGTGCGCTGCGAGGAGTGGCTCTCAGACGCCGCCGAGGCGATCGAAGTCGGGCGCCGCCTGGGCCGGCGCGTCGTCGTGATCAGCTGCAGCACGGGATCAAGCCTCGTGGCCTGGTTGATCAGTCACGGCCACGCCGAGCGCGTCGTAGCCTCGATCTGGATCTCGCCTAACTTCGCCCCCCGGAACTCGTCTTCGCGAATCCTGACGGGCCCCTGGGGGGCGCAGCTCGTTGAGCCCATCGTTGGACCCGAGCGCTCCTGGACGCCGAGCAACGAACTCCAGGGCCGCTACTGGACGACCCGTTATCCCTCTTCGGTCCTGGTTGAAATGCAGGCCACCGTTGATTTGGCGAACAGGGCCGACCTGGCTCGGCACCAAACCCCGCTCCTCATGATTTACTCGCCCCGGGACAGAATCCTGAGCCCCGCCGCCATGGAACGTCGCTTCGCGGACGTCGGCGCCGCGCGGAAGGAAGCGCAGCCCTTTCTCGACGACACCGATCCCGTCCACCACGTCTTGGCGGGAGCCGTCCTCTCGCCCGGCTCGACGGCGGACCTCGTGGCTCGAATCCGTGCCTTCGCCGATCCCCTCTTGGCGCCTCAGTGACGCTAAGAAGGGGCCAGGAACCCAAGAAGCCAGGAAAAGAGAAGACAAGCCCATTCCTGGGTTCTTGGGTTCCTGGCCAAACTCTCGCTTCGGTCTCGCGAACAGACCGGGCCCAGGACGGTTCCAGGCCCCGAACCTGAGGCTGGACGCGGCCCCGGCCGGCTGATACAAATCTCGACGATTGCTACCCGATGGTGTAATGGCAACACAGCTGGTTTTGGTCCAGCTATTCCAGGTTCGAGTCCTGGTCGGGTAGTCGAGAACATTCGGAGTCCTTCCTCGCCCTAAAACGAGGGTAGAGTCCGCACGACAACTTGAGTTTGCTGCTCGCCCGCACCCCTGGGTGCGGGCCTCATGGCCAGGGGCGGCGCGCGAGGACTCCTCTCCCAGAGGACGCCTTGGCGCTCCCCTCGCCAAACGGCTGCGGGAGAAGAGCCAGTGGCTCCGACGGGTTCGATCGAACCGAACAGTGACTTCAGCACCCCCAACACGGGGCGCGCTGCGGCCATTGTGTTGGCTGCCGGTCGCTCGCGTCGCATGCGCTCAAGCCTCCCCAAGGTCCTTCACCCGGTCCTCGGGCTTCCCCTCGTGGAATACGTGGTCCGGGCCGCGCTTCAGATCGGCGCCGAGCGCGTGATCGTGGTCGCGAGCCCCGACCACCGCGACCAAGTCGCAGACGCCTTGAGCCACGTCCCCGAAGTCGAGGTCGTCGTTCAGAAGGAGCCGCTTGGGACCGCGCACGCGATCCTGGCTGCCAAGGACTCGCTGGCTGACTTCCAAGGGACGGGCCTCGTCCTGCTCGGCGACGCTCCCGCGATCTCCGAGCGCTCGCTACGCGCCTTGCTAAAGGCCCACGAGGAGCGGAACGGGGCGATCTCGGTCTTGAGCGGCGTCGTCGCCAACCCGGCCGGCTACGGCCGCGTGGTCCGCGGACTGCACGGCGACCTCGAGGCGATCATCGAGGAGAAGGACGCGCCCCCAGAGGTTCGCGAAGTCCGTGAAATCAACTCGGGGACCTTCGCGATCGAGCTCCCCAAGATCTGGGACGTGCTCGAGGGCGTTCAGCCCTCAGCCGCGACCGGCGAGCGTTACGCGACGGACGCGATCGGAGTCGCCCGCGCCCGTGGCATGCGGACGATCGCCTGCAACGCCGCTGACGAAGCCGACATTCTCGGCGTCAACGATCGGCGCCAGCTCGCCTCGGTGACGGCGGTCCTCCGTGAGCGAATCCTCGCCAAACACATGCGCGACGGCGTGACCGACGTCGACCCCGCCTCGACTTTCGTGGACGTTCGGGCCACCTTCGGGGCCGACGTCCGGCTCGAGCCCTTCACCGTGATCGAGGGCCCTTGCCGCATAGGTGCTGGCTCCTCAATCGGCCCCTTCGCCCACCTCCGCGAGGCTAGCCTTGGGGCCAACGTTCGAGTCGGCAACTTCGTCGAAGTCGTTCGGAGCACGGTCGGCGACTCGACACGGGCGCTCCACCTGAGCTACATAGGCGACGCCCAAGTCGGCGAGGACGTCAACGTCGGCGCCGGGACCGTGTTCGCCAACTACGACGGCGAGCGGCACCAACCATCGACGGTCGCGGCCCACGTCTCGCTCGGCGCCAACACTGTCGTGATCGGACCCTCCAACATTGGAGTCAGCGCTCGGACGGGCGCGGGCGCAGTGGTCAAGGGTGAGGTCTCAGCTCAAGCCGTCGTGGTCGGAGTTCCGGCTCGACCGCTCACCTCGACCGAGGGAGGCCAGTCGTGAAAGCGACCGCTCCACTCTTGCTCTTTGCAGGCAACTCCAACCCCAAGCTCGCGCAGGGGATCGCCTCCTACCTCGGCGTCAGCCTGGGAGAGGCCGAGATCGGGCGCTTCCCGGACGGTGAGATCCGGCTCAAGATCCACTCCGACGTCCGCGGCGCAGACGTGTTCATGATTCAGAGCACCTGCACGCCTGTCAACGACCACTTGATGGAGGTCTTGATCATGGCCGACGCGCTCCGGCGCGCCTCGGCGATGCGGATCACGGCCGTGATCCCCTACTTCGGCTACAGCCGCCAGGACCGCAAGGACGAGGGTCGGGTCCCGATCACCGCCAAGCTGGCCGCCAACATTCTCCAAGCCGCAGGCGTCAACCGGGTCGTCACGATCGACCTCCACGCTGCGCAGATCCAGGGCTTCTTCGACGTCCCGGTGGATCACCTCTACGCCTCTCGCGTGTTCACGAAATACGCTCGCCAGCTCGGGATCGACGACTTGACGGTCGCGAGCCCCGACGCGGGCGGCATGAAGATGGCGTGGGGCTACACCAAGCGCCTCGACGCCCGCCTGGCCGTCGTCGAGAAGCGCCGAATCAGCGGCGAAGACGTCGAAGTCGGGTTCGTGATTGGCGACGTCAAAGACAAGAACGTCATCATCGTCGACGACATCATCTCGACGGGGGGCAGCATCGCCAAGGCCGCGGAGCTCCTCAAAGACAAGGGCGCCAAGAAGGTCATCGTGATGGCCACCCACGCGGTGTTCTGCGGCCGCGCCGTCGAGAAGCTCCGCGACGCTCCCATTGACGAGATCGTCGTCACCGACACCATTCCGGTCACCGCTCCTATCGAGCGCTTGCGCGTCCTATCGGTCGCGGAGCTCCTCGGTGAAGCGTTGCACCGAATTCACACCAACCGATCCGTGAGCACGCTCTTTCAGCGTCTCTAAAAAGGAGTCCCCATGTCCACGCCGACCCTCAAGGCACGGGCTCGCACCGAGGTCGAGACCGGAACCCGCGCCTGCCGCAAGCTGCGGAATCAAGGCGAAGTTCCTGCCAACCTCTACTCCGTCGTTCGCGGCGAGACCACCGAGCTCAAGAACCGCAACCTGGCCGTCTCGGCCTACGACCTCTACAAGCTGATCGATCGCCGCGCCGACATCCTCGACCTCGAAGTCGAGGGCACGGTCCAGCTCGTCCGAGTCAGCGAGGTCCAGCGCGACACCTTCGGAGACGACGTCCTTCACATTGACATGCGCACGATCGATCCCGACGCGCTCGTCGAGGCCACGATCAAGCTCATGTTCTCGGGCAAGCCTGAGGGCATCTCCGACATGGCTCTGGTGACTCTCAACGTGCGTGAGTTGACGATCGCCTGCAAGCCACGCGAGATCCCGGGCGAGATCCCCGTCGACCTCGCCCTGGCAAAGGCTGGCGAGATTTTCATGAGCGGCAGCGTCCCGCTCCCCGCCGGCTGCACGCTGATCGGTGAAGAGGTCGCCCTCGCCACGGTCGGTAAGTCGGCTGGGGCCTAAGAAAAACAAATAGGAACACAGGAGAAACAATGAGCGATACCGCTACTGAGACGCCCGAGGCAGAGACCGAGGCTCCGGCCGAAGTCAACCTCGAGAACCGCGTCCTAAAAACGGGCAAGCTGTCCCGTCACCTGACGCACGAGCGCGTCCTCCCCGTCCTGAGCGACGAGATCGAAGCCAAGACTCGCCTCTACGAGCTGTGCGTCCTGTTCGACCCGGCCGAGGCCAGTCGGACTTGGGACGGTCTCGTCGACTGGATCACCAAGGAGTTGATCGAGACCAAGTATGGGCAGCACGTGCTGCGCGTCGACAAGTGGGCCGACACTCGCAAGCTGGCCTACGAGATCAAGGGCCTCAAGCGTGGGACCTACATGGTCGTTTGGCTCCGGGCCGAGCCGAGCACGATTTTGGACTTCGAGCACGTCTTGCGCCTCGACGAGCGCTGTGTTCGTCACCTGTTGATCGCCCACGAATACGAGCCTCCCGGCGTCGGCAAGACGGCGGAGGACTTCGATCAGAAACATGAAGAAGAGCGCGGCGAGCGTGGTGATCGTGGCGATCGCGGCGATCGCGGTGATCGCGGTGGTCGCGGCGGCGGCAGCCGAGACCGTCGGTACTAAGGAGAACAAGCATGGGACGTCAATCAGACAAGGGAGCTCCTCGCGCACCAAAGAAGGCGAAGGAGTGTCACTTCATTGAATACAAGGATCAGGGGTCGCTGCGGCGTCACCTAACGGGTGCTGGCAAGATCCACTCGCGCAAGCGCGCGGGGAATTGCGCCAAGTGCCAACGCCTCGTGCAGCAAGCGATTAAGCGCGCTCGTTTCATGGGGATCCTGAGCTACACGAACTAGGCCGGAGACAGATATGCGATTGCTGCTCATGGAGCCGGTGGCTGGACTCGGCGCGGTCGGTGAGGTCGTGGAGGTTTCGGACGGTTACGGCCGGAACTACCTCCTCCCTCAACGCCTCGCCGTGGCTAACACGCCGGAGAACCAAAAAGAGATCAAGACGCTGCGCCTGATTCAGCTGCAGCGTGAAGAGGAACGGTCCGCGCTCGCGGAACGCGCCGTCAAGGACCTCAAGAACGCCCTCTTGCAGGTCAAGCTCAAGGCTCAGGACGACGGAACCCTCTACGGCTCGGTTACCCAGTCGGTGGTCGCGGACGTCGTCCTCGCCGCCAAGGGTTACCGCCTCGAGGAGCGTTGGATTCAGCTCGCGGCTCCGATCAAGAAGATCGGCGACTACGACATCGTGGTCCGACTGCCGGGCGATCAGCAGACTCAGTTCAAGCTGACTGTTCTCCCCGAAGAGGGTTAGCTCCCCGGAGCTCCCCTCAAGCCGGCAACGCCCACCAGACCCAGGCCCTAGGCCTGGGTCGGGTCGGCGGTGCAGGCGCGGGAGGGTTGGTGCCCCGATCGGCGGGGTTACAATCCTCCCTTCAAGGGGCGATTAGCTCAGCTGGTTAGAGCGCACCGTTCACATCGGTGA
>JAESQQ010000887.1 GCA_016765095.1 Planctomycetota bacterium
TCCCGCCGACCCTCCCCCTGACCTTGCGCCGCCTCGAACACCCGACCCTGCCCCCCGCTCGCGGGCTGGCCATGGCGCGGAAGGCCGAGGAGGACACCCCCGACTTCGCGCCCCTCCTGCTCCTCAAGGCCCGCCACCTGGTCCGCGGGGACGAACCTGAGCAGGCGCGCGAAGCGCTGGGCGCGGCCCTGGATCACGGAACTGAGCCCGACGTCCGCACACGCTTGCTCCTGGAGTTAGCCCTCCTTCGCTCGCCAGCGGAGCGGCGCTGCCTCCTCGAGGAAGCCGTCGCTCTCAACGGAAATCGAGTCGCTGCGGCCACGGCTCACCTCGTCCTGCAGCGCATGGAGCGACTGGGGGTCTAGATAGAGCCGGGGATCCGACTGGCGCCGGGTCCTGGGCGAACGAGATCGAGACGTGGGTAGCCGAGATAACGCTCGCGCGTTAAGGTCCCAGGCGGAGGAGCCATGGGGAACGATTACCACGAAGACGAAGGCGGCGGGATTCCCGGCTGGCTCTACTTCATCCTGATCTACGGCGGGATCAACGTCGTGCTCTACCTCGTTGACGCCCCCTTCCTCCTGATCCCGATCCCCCGCCGCTAAGAGGCTCGCAGGCCGAACCCCGGCGCGTGAACGCCCCACCGAGCGATCAAGGCCCAGACGTCGAGGAGCACTCCTCGGCGTCTCCTGATTCCGGATCCCAGCCCGCCTCTTTGGAGGAAGCCTCCTCCACAGGAACCCTGACCGGGACTCCTCTGGCAGGAACCCTGCCCCCTCGGGGTCGGTTCGGGCGCGGCTTGCTCGAGATCGGCGCCGCTGTGGCACGCGTCGAGTCGGGTTGGCGTTGGATCCCGCTCGCGATCGCCGTCGGCACGCTGCCCCTCTTGGCCTGTTGGCCTTGGGGCCTCCCGGCCCACCAAGGGATCTCGGGACTCTTGCTCACGATCGCGATCTGGGGCGCGATCCACGCCGGGCGCGCTCGAGTCGGAATCGGCATGATCCTGCTCGCCTACGCGAGCCACTCGATCCTCGCGATTTCGCTCGCGGCCTACCTCCCCGAGCAGGCGGCCGCGCTCTTTCCCGACGGCGCGGCCTACTGGGTCAAGCAAGAGGCCTGGATCCGAACCGGCTTCGACCCCGAATACGAGATCGCGAGCTGGCTCCCGATCCACGCCAAGCTCGGCGTGGCCTGCTTGATCTTGGCCCCAGCGACGCTTGGCCTCGCGATCTTCGCGCGGGGCTTCTACGAGGTCGACCTCATGAACTACTACGTCGGCACGCTCCTGCGCGAGAGCGGAGGAGCATGGGGCGCGCTGGCGGTCGGCTGGCACCCCTGGTCGATCTGTCGCGGGCTCTGCTACGTGCTCCTGACCTACGAGCTCGTGCGAATGACCTCGGAGTGGCTAACGGGCCGTCGCCTGCCCGTGGGCCGAGGGAGGACCTGGCGCCTCGGCCTAGCGCTTGCCTTCTTCACTGCGGACTGCGTGATAAAGTCCTCCTGCACTGAAGAGGTGCGAAGCGTGCTCTACGCTTCGCTAGCGAGGTAGTCGACGTGGCGCGGTATTCGGTCTCGGACCTCTTCTACTGGTTCGGCTTCGCACTCGGAGCCGGCGTCGGCTATCGCGGCGCGCTCCAACTCGACGTCAGCAATCGCTGGGTCTCTATGGGCATTTCGCTCGCCGTCGGAGTCGGAGTTGGCTTCCTCGTCGAGCGGCTCCACCGTGGACCCAAGCAGCCACCCATGGAGGGCCCGTGATCAGCGACATGCTCGGCAGCTCAGGCGCCATTGACCCCGACGACCGGGCAGACGCTGCCCGCAGCCTGAGTGAGAAGTGCGGCTATGCCGCCGCAGCCCTCACGGTCCTCCCGATCCCGCTGAGCGAGGTCATAGCCGTCGTGCCCCTCCACGTGGGAATGGTGGTTGGGATCGGCAATATCTACGGAGCCGAGGTCAACCGGGAGAGCGCTCAAGAGCTGCTCCTCAAGATCGGAACCACCGTCGGCCTGTCCCTGTTTGGGACCAAGCTCGCGACCACCGCGGCCAAGATCATTCTGCCCGGCTGGGGCGGGATCGTCGCCGCGCCCTTCATGTATGCGTCCACGATCTCCCTCGGCACGATCGCGCGGATGTACTACGAGCGGGCCGGCGACCTCTCCGAGGCGGAAATGAAGGCGCTCTACAAGGAGGCCTTCTCGCGAGCCAAGACGGGCTTCGACCCGGCCAAGGCACGGGCGGACGACGCCAAGGACCTCGCCAACGCGGCGGCCGGCGAGGCGGAGCCCGCCGCCGAGGCCCCCGAGGCCCCCGCTGAGCCTGCAGAAGATCCGGTCGCCCGCCTCGAGCGGCTCAAAGGCCTCCTCGACAAGGGCTTGATCGATCAGAGCGAGTACGACGAGGTCAAGCGACGGATCCTGGAAGGGATCTAGCTCCTGGGACCGCGGGCAGAGCTTGGTCTCTCGCCTGAGTTAGGCCCTCGGACCGCGCGCTCACGGCCGGGCAGAAGCGGCGGTGTCGACAGCCGGATCCGCGACCTCCTGCACGCGATCGCGACCGACCCCGGCGACCCCGAGGCGCGTAACGCACTCCGCGCCCTCCTCCGCCGAATCGCGAACCTCGGTGATCGGGTCGCTTGGGACCGCGCCGACGCGAGCTCTCAGGACCTCGTGATCGCGACCCTGGCCCGCCAGTTCACCCCCCACTTTCGTCACCTGGAGACTCTTAGCTACGCGGCCGGCGGCGCCTCGCACCGAATCGCCTCGTTTGTGCACCTGAGGACCGGAGCGGCGCTCCAGCTCCTCCCTGGGGGGCGCTACGAGCGAGGAGGCCTGAAGGCGCCGCGACGAGCGCGCGAGCAGCCACACCACGAAGTCCTCCTGCGACCGCTCCTGCTTGGGCGCCTGCCCCTCCTTCAAGCGGAGTGGGATCGGGTCCCCGGCCGGGACCGGCGCAGCTGGCGGCGCCCAGAGCTCCCGATCGAGGGAGTCAGCTGGGAGGACGCGCGCCGTTGGCTGAGCGCGTGCGGCGGCGGGCTCCGTCTCCCGAGCGAGGCCGAGTGGGAGTTCGCCTGCCGGGCTGGCACGACCAGCGCCTACTTCTGGGGCGACGAGGCGAGCTCGACCTACGCCTGGTTTGGGAGCGGCGGCGCCGAGTGGGGAACTCAGCCGCCCCACCTCCACGCTGGCGTCCCCAACGCGTTCGGGCTCGTCGACGTGGCGGGGAACCTCGCCGAGTGGTGTGAAGACCACTACGTCGGGAGCTACCACGGAGCGCCGCGCGACGGCTCGCCCCGCCGGAGCGCGA
>JAESQQ010000888.1 GCA_016765095.1 Planctomycetota bacterium
GTAGGGGCGGGGTTTACCCCCGCCCGCGCCGTACCCGCGCACGCTCAAGCCTCGAGGCCGTAGAAGGCCGCGTTGATCCCGCGAAAGCGCTCCTGCGAGGGCGAGAGGTCGTCCTCGTGCACGATCGCTTGGGTCGGACAGACGGCGACGCAGGCTCCGCAGTCGATGCAGTCGTCAGGGTTAATGTAGAGCTGCACGCCGGACTTGCGAAGCGCGTCGGCCGCCGGACCCCCTCCCAGCAGCACCTGCAAGTCGAGCGGTCCGTCGATCGCGTCGGTGGGACAGCTATCGACGCACTCGCCTTCGCAGACTCCCGCGCAGAGGTCAGTGATGACGTAGGCCATTTGGTTGGACTCGCTTTCTGGGCCGTTGGCCCTCCGAGCCCATGGGCAAGCGCCTGGCCGATCGGCAGGGCCACCAGCACAGGACTTATGAAGTCCGACCACGGGATTCCGTGTTGACCACAGTGTTATGCCGGTGACACTTGAATCCCATGGAAGACCTTCTGGAGTGGATCGCTGAGCTTGCGGCCGTCAGCGCGGCGGCTGCGACGGCGCAGGCTGCCGTGCGCACCGGAGCTGGCGTGTTGGCCGAGCGGCTCGACCTCGTTGAGTTCGAGCTTGGCCGCGTCTCCCAAGGCCGGGCTGAGACTGCCCTCGCGAGACGGGGTCGCAATGGTTGGGTGGCGGAGGAGGGTCGTCGCACAATCCGACGCGGATCGGACCTGGGCGGCGCCCTGCGCTCGCTGACTCCACGAGCCGCTGGGGCCACCTGGATTCTCCCCTTCCGAACGGGGTATGCCCGAATCCTGCTCGGCGCCCCCCGCGACCTCGACCTGGCGCTCGGACGTTCGCTGGCCCGGGCCCTCGAGCTTGGGCTCGCGACTCGCGAGCGGATCCAACGCGTCGCGGTCCTCAGCCGGGCCGCGCACCGCGAGGGAGCCCGACTCCGAGCGGAGCTGGCTCGAGTCAGCCCCCCGACACGCCTGATCGGGAGCAGCCCCCAAATGCGCGAGGTGCTGCGAAAGCTCGGCGCGGCCGCCGCGACACCTGTGACCGTGCTTCTCCTGGGCGAGTCTGGAACTGGCAAAAGCGCCCTCGCGCGTTGGATCCACGCCCACTCTCCTCGCTCGTCGGGTCCCCTCGTGACCGTCGACTGCGGGGCGCTCCCCGAGTCGCTTATCGAGAGCGAACTCTTCGGGCACGCCGCCGGTGCGTTCACGGGAGCCCAGCGGGCCCGGCTCGGCCGAGTCGCCCGAGCCGAGAATGGAACCCTGTTCCTGGACGAAGTCGGCGAGTTGCCACTCAGCGCCCAGGCCAAGCTGCTGCGAGTGATCCAGGAGGGGGAAGTCGAACCGCTGGGCGGCGAAGCTCCGCTCCGAGTCAACATTCGAATCGTCGCCGCCACAAATCGTCCGCTGGCGACGCTGATCGCCGCGGGTGCGTTCCGGGAAGACCTCTACTATCGCCTGAGCGCCTTCCCCGTCGAGATCCCCCCTCTCCGAGAGCGCCGGGCAGACTTGCCCGAGCTGATCCTGTTCCTGCTGACCGAAATCTGCGCGCGCCTCGAGTTGGAGCCACTTCGCCTCCGCGAAGCGGATCTAGCCAAGCTCTCTGCCGACCCCTGGCCGGGCAACATTCGCCAACTCCAAAACGTCCTCGAGCGCGCGGCGATCCTCAGTCCGGGGCCCTGGCTGGATTTCGAGGACGCGCCACAACCGACCGAGGCACGTGGCGACGCGGCGCCGAGGCCGAGCGAAGCCGAGACCTTTGAGAGCGCCGTCTCCCGCTGCCTGAGGGCGGCCCTCCGCGCAACCAAGGGCAAGCTCTACGGCCCGGGAGGAGCCGCCGAGCGGCTCGGGCTTCACCCGAGCACGCTCCAGACCAAGCTCCGCAAGTACGGGATCGATCGTCGCGAGTTCCTGGCTGAGTGAGCCGGCCTGAGGGGACGATTCGCCCCGGCGCGCTCACCAGGGGATCAGGCCACCCCAGAGCGTCTGCACGACTCGCAGCAAGATCGCTCCTCCCATGGCCAGGATCGCGCTGATCACGAGCAAGAACCCGAGCACGGTCAGTGTCCAGTCGGCGAGGCCCGCCCACCATGCCCGGGGAACGTGGCTCTCCACGAAACCGGGTGCGCTGCAGCCGAGCGTCGTGCAGGGCTGGCTGAGGTCGAGCGCGCACGAGGCATGGAGCGCTACGTTGCAGCTCGGGCACGAGGCGAGGCTCGCGCCCGGCCGCAGTCGATCGTGGCAATAGGCGCAGCGAGTCGCGCGCCGCTCCGCGACGAGCTGCATCACGAGTCAGCCACCAGGCGGCGGTGAACACGCAGCGTGCACTCGTCCATGACGACGATCAGGCCGGCCTCCTGGGCGCGCCCGGCCGCGGCTTCGTCGACGACGCCGTCCTGGAGCCAGACCACGGGGGCCTGGAGCGCGATCGCAGCCTCCACGATTCCAGCCACGTGCTCGGACGCGCGAAACACGTCGATCAAGTCGGGAGGCTCGTCGAGGTCGGTGAGGCTCGCGACGCAGGGCAGGCCGAGCACCTCACCGCCGCCCGGCCGGATCGGGATCACCTCATACCCAGCCGAGAGGAGGTAGCGCATCACGCCGTGGCTCGGGCGCTCGGACTTCGAGGAGGCCCCCACGAGTGCGATCGTGCGGGTGCGCTCGAGAATCGCGCGGAGCGTCGCGTCCTCAGGGTTCTGCCAAGCCATACCCGAGAGTGCCGGACGGAGGCGCTCGCGACAAGAGCCCGCCCGGGCAAAGCGGCTTGACACTTCTTGACGGGCGCGAACCGTATCCTTGCCGCGTGCTGACCACCTTGGATCGCTACGTCCTCCTTAAGATCCTCAAGACCTTCGTCCCGACGGTCCTGGGACTCTGCTTCTTGTTCTTCCTCGCCGCGAGCTACAGCTTGCTCCGCAAGGAGGAGCTCAGCCTGGCCCAGGTGATGCTGGCGCTCCCGTGGGTCGTGCCCTTCCTAATCCCCTACCTCGTGCCTATGGCTTTCATGATCACGTTGGCCCTCGTGTATGGGCGCCTGGTCGCAGACAACGAGATCTTGGCCTTTGGGAGCCTCGGGATCCCGAGTCGGGACTTGGGCTGGATCTCTTTGGCGATCGGGCTCGTGCTCTCTCTGGGTTCGGCCTGGTGCACGTCTCAGCTCTTGCCCTACTGCCACCAAAAAAAGCGAGAAGCGCTCCGCGCTGTGTTTCAGCAGCTGTTCAACCTGGGCGAGGGAAAGCACTGGAGTCGCTCGTTCCCCAAGCAGGGCTTCGATCTCTACGTGCAGGATTACAAGCCGGGAGAGCTCTCGGGGATCGTGATCCACTACGTCCTCCGCAACGACGACTTGGCCTCGAGCGGGGAGGGGCTGACGACTCAACTCGTCGCCAAACGAGGCAAGGTCACCCTCGACGAGCGAGGCAAGAACCTGGTCCTGATCCTGGAGGACGTCACGGTCACGCTCTACCTCCAGAAAATGCCCAAGGGGGAGACGGGCGCTGAGGAGGCCAAGACGCCCGAGGAGATCGCGGCCGCGCTGACTGCCGAGAAGCGCGATCGGCTCGCGGCCCACGAGCCGATTCGAATCTCGCTCGAGCGCTACGTCCAGCAGATCGGCCTCGGCGGTCGACGGCGGATCAAACCCACGGATCGCTCGAGCGCCGATCTGTTGGCGGCCGCCCGACGCGACCGGTCTCGAATCCACTTGGCCGCCCTCAGCGGGGGTGTGACCACGATTCGCCAAGCCAAGCGCAAGACCGCCCTCGAAGCCGAAATCGAGCTCGGGGCGCGGGTGATCCTCTCGCTGGCGAGCTTCTTGATCGCGTTCCTCGTGATTCCGATCGCGTTCCTGCTCAAAGCCGAGAATGCGCTCGTGCCCTTTGGGGCCGCTGTCGTGGCGACCGGAGGCCTCGTGTTCGCGCCGCTCCTGCTCGGGCGCTCGGTCGCGGAGGCGACCGGAACCCCGGCCCTGGTCGCGATCGGAGCCGTGATTCCGATCGGAGTCGGCGTGTGGCTCAACGTGTGGGCCAGCCGCCGCTAGGGAATCCGCGGGCCTCAGGCCGGTGTCGTGGCAACGACCCTCCTCGATTGACACCGAGCACCTAGGGTCTTGCCCATGCGCTGTGCCTACTGCCACGACGAAATCGCTGAGACCGCTGGGATCTGCTCGGGCTGCGACACGAGGCTCCACCCTGAGTGTTGGGACGAGGCTGAGGCTTGCCCGACCTTGGGCTGTCAGCGGAAGCGTTTGCGCTTCCCGGCGAACCTCTGGCTCGTTTTGACCCTCCTGAGCGGCGCGTTCATGGTGTTCGTGGAGGAGTTCGAACCCCGGCCTCAGATCGTCTACGTCGATGGCTGGAACACCTCCTACTCAGCGCCTCCCACCACAAGAGTCCTGGCCTATCGACCCACCGTCCCAACCCTGGCCCCCGATCCCTGGGAGCGCTGGCTGGGGCAGGGACGGAACTGGTATGGGGAGAGGATCATCCCGCGCCCGCTGCGGATCGAGCGGGGGCCCCGTCGCCGGTTGATGGCCTAGGCGGGGAGGGCATCGGACCCATTGGGTAGGGTCCTCCGCGAGCCTTGAGGGGGGACGAGTGGCAGAACGACGGGTGCTGGACGGGGCCGGAATCGAGGAGGCTCTCGACCGGATCGCAGCCCAGATTTGTGAGCGCAAGGGCGAAGCCCCCTGCGCTGTGATCGGAATTCGCCGGCGAGGGGTTCCCCTCGCCGAACGGCTGATCCAGAGGCTCAAGGCCAACGGGCTCGACCCGCTCTCGGGCGTCCTCGACATCACTCTCTATCGCGACGACTTGACCCTCGTGGCGGCTCAACCGGTCGTGCACGCGACCGAGGTCGAGTTCGACCTCGAGGGCGTGCGGGTCGTATTGGTCGACGACGTGATCTTCACGGGACGGACGATCCGCTCCGCGATCGACGCGCTGTTCGCCCTCGGCCGCCGGGCGGGTCGAGCTGGCCGTGCTCGTCGACAGGGGTCACCGCGAGCTCCCCTTTCGCGCGGACTACGTCGGAGTCGAGGTCCAAACCGAACGCTCTGAGCGCGTCGAGGTCTGCCTGACCGAGATCGACGCCAAAGACGAAGTCGTCGTTCAACCGGGAGCTGTGGCATGAGCCCGCGTGCAGAGCGCCAAACCGTGGCCTGGAATCGGCGTCACTTGCTCGGCTTGGCCGAACTCTCAGCCGAGGAGATCCTGGCGATCCTCGACACCGCGCGCGGATTCTCCGAGATCTCCAAGCGCTCAGTCCGCAAGGTCCCCACGCTGCGTGGGCGCGTCGTGGTCAACCTGTTCTTCGAGAACTCGACTCGGACTCGGCTCTCGTTCTCCCTCGCCGCTCAGCGCCTCTCAGCAGACGTGCTCGACTTCACCAGCTCGGGCTCCTCGACGAGCAAGGGCGAGACCCTGATCGACACCGCTCGCAACATTGAAGCCATGGGGGTCGACGTGTTCGTGGTCCGCCACTCCGCCCCTGGCGCGGCCGACGTCCTCTCGCGCCACCTCGACGCTGCGGTCGTCAACGCCGGCGACGGAGCCCACGAGCACCCGACTCAGGCCTTGCTGGACCTCTACACGATCCGAGAGCGCCTCGGTCGTCTGAAGGGTCTCCACGTCGCGATCGTGGGCGACATTGCGCACAGCCGAGTCGCTCGGAGCAATCTCTACGCGCTCCTCAAGCTGGGGGCTCGCGTGACCCTCGTCGGCCCGCCGACCCTCGTCCCTGGTCGGTTCCGTGAGCTCGGGGCAGAGGTCAGCCACGACCTCGACGCGATCCTGCCCGACGTGGACGTGGTCAACATGCTTAGGATCCAGCGCGAGCGGCAAGGCAAGAACTCGCTCAGCTTCCCCAGCATTGAGGAATACTCGCGGCGCTACGGCCTGACCCAGCGGCGCCTCAAGCGGGCCAAGCCGGACTTGGTCGTGATGCACCCCGGTCCTCTCAACCGCGGCGTCGAAATCTCTCCCGAGGTGGCCGACGGGAAGCACTCGGTGATCCTGGATCAAGTCTCCGCGGGGCTAGCGGTCCGAATGGCCGTCCTGTTCCTGGTCGTGGGAGCCAACGAACGTGAACAACAGGAGCGGGCCGCACTGCTCCGAGAGGCTGCCCAGTGAGCGCACTCTTGATCGCCAACGGGAGGGTCGTGGATCCAGGCCGGGGCGTCGAGGGAGACCTCGACGTGTTGCTGGTCGACGGTCGCGTCAGCGCGGTCGGCCCCAACCTCGCCGCCGGGGGAGAGTTTGAGCGCGTGATCGACGCCTCGGGCAAGATCGTCGTGCCTGGGCTGATCGACATGCACGTGCACCTCCGCGAGCCCGGCCGCGCAGCAGACGAGACGATCGCGAGTGGGAGCGCGGCTGCGGTCCGCGGTGGATTCGCCTCGGTCGCTGTAATGCCCACGACCGAGCCAGCCGTGGACGGGGAGGCCGGCGCGGAGTTTCAAGTGCTCCAAGGCAAGCGAGCTGGCAAGGCTCGCGTGTTCCCGATCGGGGCGGCGACTCGGGACCGAGCCGGCCAAGACCTCGCGGAGCTCGAAGGTCTTGTCCGCGGAGGGGCCGTCGCGTTCTCCGACGGCGATCGACCGATTCGTTCGGCCGAGGTCCTCCGCTGCACAATGCTCTACGCCCGGATGCTCGACCGAACCGTGATCGTGCACCCCGAAGACCCCGACCTCGCCAAGCAGGGCGTGATGCACTCGGGCGTCGTCTCGCTCAGTCTCGGGCTTCCCGGCAAGAGCTCGGCGTCGGAGGAAGTCATGGTCGCTCGGGATATCGCGCTCGCCCGACTGACCGGGGCTCGGCTCCACTTCTCGCAGGTCTCGACGCGGGGGGCGGTCGCCCTGGTCCGCGCCGCCAAAGCCGAAGGACTCGCGGTCACCTGCGCGGTGACCCCACACCACCTGACGCTGACCGACGAGAGCGTGCGCAGCTTCGACCCCAACGTGAAAGTCGAGCCCCCGCTGCGGACCCAGGACGACGTGGAGGGGCTGATCGAGGGGATCCTGGACGGGACCGTCGACGCGATAGCCTCTGGCCACGCGCCCCACTCGCGCGAGAAGAAGGAAGTCGAGTTCCAAGTCGCACCGAGCGGCGTGATCGGCCTCGAGACCACGCTCCCAATCACGCTCAAGGCGTTGGTCCACGAGCGAGGCCTCTCGCTCCTTCGTCTGGTCGAACTCCTCAGCCTGGGCCCGGCCAAGATCCTGGGTCTCCCCGGCGGGACCCTGGCCCCAGGCGCCCCCGGTGACGTCACGATCCTCGACCTTGAGGAAGAGCACACGATCACGACGGACTTCCGCAGCAACTCCCAGAACTCGCCCTTCGTCGGCTGGGACGTCAAGGGTCGAGCCCACTACACGATCGTTGAGGGGCGAGTTGTCTACGATCGAAGCGAAGAGGAGTCATGAAGCGAATCCTGCTGGCGAACGACGACGGGGCCGACTCTCCGGGGCTCCAGGCGGCCTACGAAGCCCTCGCGCCGCTCGGCCAGGTGACCCTCGTGGCGCCCAACTCCCAAGAGAGCGGCGCCTCTCACGCGATCACGCTCGAGACTCCGCTCCGGGCCGCGAAGCTCTCAGACGAGCGCGGATACCGGGTGTGGGGGCACCCCGCCGACTGCGTGAAGCTCGCCCTCGATCAGTTCTTTCCTGATGGGCCGCCTGACCTCGTCGTGAGCGGAATCAACCAGGGGAGCAACGGTGGGGTCCTGGTCCACTACTCAGGGACCGTCGCTGCCGCGAAGGAGGCGACTCTTCAGGGCTACGCGGCCATGGCGATCAGCCTCTGCCAGTGGAAGGACCCTGAGTACGCCGCCAGCGCCAAGGTGTTGCGCTTGGTCGCCGAGCGGCTCCTCGCGAATCCGCTCCCCCGGGGCGTCCTCCTCAACGTGAACGTGCCTAAGGGCCCCTACGAGGACCTCAAGGGGCTCCGCTGGACCCGCCAGAGCTTGGCTCCCCTCTCAGACCTCTACGAGCGCCGAGAGGACCCCAGAGGGCGCGCCTACTATTGGCTCTCTGGGACGGGCCCCTTCCGGGGCGACGCTGAGCGCGACGACTTGATCGCGGTCGAGAAGGGCTACGTCGCGCTGACCCCGCTCCGGGTCGACTGGACCGACGAGTCCAGCTACGGAGGCGGTGGCGGAGGCTTGCTCGGCGACGGAGCTCTCCCCAAGTAGCCCTCCAGGGGGCTCTATCCAGTTCCGGGCCTAGCTGCACACGAAACAAGCCCGCCGGGTGGGCGGGCTTGTGTTCCTTGCCTGATAGAAGCTTGCCTGATAGAAGCTTGCCTAATAGAAGCTTGCCTAATAGAAGCTTGCCTAATAGAAGCTTGCCTAATAGAAGCTTGCCTAATAGAAGCTTGCCTAATAGAAGCTTGAAGGAGAGGGGGGAGGCGGCGGCGCGGGAGGCGCGGGCGGCTCTGGCTCTGGCTCTGGCTCGACCACCACAGGCTCGGGCGGAGGCGGCGGCGGCACGGGCTTAAAGGGCTTGGGTGCTATGGGCGTATTGAACGCCGCCAAGGGGGTGCTGACTGGAGTCAGCGCCACCGGCGCGGGTCGGGCTGGCGCGCTCGGCCTCCGCTCGGTCTTTCCGTCGGGGATCGTGTCTACGACCCTCGCCTTCATGACCTTGCCTGGCTTGAACGAGACGACCGTCTTCTCAGGAACCTGCACGGACGCGCCGGTCTTGGGGTTACGGGCCGTACGCGAACGCCGACGCTTGAGCTCGAAGATCCCGAACTCCCGGAATTCAATCCGGTTGCCACGAGCGAGCTCGTCAATGATCTGGTCCATGAAGACTTGCACGATTTGCGCGGTCTGAGTGGTAGTCAGGCCGTGCCGTTCGCTGACGGTCTTCACGATCTCTTTTTTACTAACCGTGGCCACAGAAGCTTCCCCTCAATTGCAGCACTTACGACGGGAGCGCAAAGAATAACAACCGCCTCCGACGACGTAAAGCCCATGTCGGCAGGATCTTCGGTCAAAGTTGTGGCTCGCCGCTAGACCGGTTCCTGACTGGCTTTCAAAGGATCGGGTTCTTTTTCGAGGGGTTGGGGAGACTCCCGAGAAGTCTTTTCCGAGGCGCGACTTAGAGGGAATCGAGCCTCAAGGACGCGCGTTGCGCGCCCCAGGACTGAGCGAGGCACCCACGCCGTGCAGTTGCCACAATGCCTCCATGACACATAGAGCCGTCTACGCGGGGAGCTTCGATCCTCCAACCCACGGGCACATGTTCATGATCGAGGAGGGGGCCCGCCTCTTCGACGAGCTGATTGTCGCGATCGGAGTCAATCCGGACAAGAGCTCGACGTTCCCCCTCAAGACGCGTCTGGCGCTGCTTCAGGAAGTCGCCGGCCATCTGCCTAACGTCCGAATCACGAGCTTTAGCAACGAGTTCCTCGTCCGCTACGCCTCTCGCGAAGACGCGGGGTACATCCTGCGGGGAATCCGCAACGAGAACGACTTCGACTACGAGCGCACGATGCGCCACGTCAACGAAGACCTCGAGGACACCGTCGCGACGGTGTTCCTGATCCCGCCACGCAAGCTGGCCGAGACCTCCTCCTCCTTCGTCAAGAGCCTCGTCGGGCCCGAGGGGTGGCAGGAAGTGCTCAAGACCTTCGTGCCCCGCCGGTCTACGAGGCCTTCCTCAAGCTCCACTCGTCCTGAGGAGCGGGCGGGGTAAAACCCCGCACTCCACCGGAGCGTGTCGCGAGCCCGCGCAGGAGACCCCGGTGCGAGGCCGGCTCGGCGCCCCTGCGGGGGCGGGCGGGGGTAAA
>JAESQQ010000889.1 GCA_016765095.1 Planctomycetota bacterium
GCGCTGGTTCGCCCCGCGCCCGCGCTGAGGCGCGGCTGGCGCTTCTTGCGCCGCGTGACCTGGATCGCGTGGCCGAGGAAGTCCTCAGCGGCCTCCAGCGTGGCCCCCCAGTTCACGGTCCTCGCAAACGCGCCTGACACGCCGGGGCCGACGCTCGAGGAGTTCGAGTCTCAAAGACCCGGATCGAGACCAGCATGGGCCCCGAAACCACACGAGGACACCGAGTTCTCACACGAGAACGAACCCCAGTTCTCGGGATCAAGTCTGTCGGGTCGAGTGTGGCGATCGCTCTCGTCGCACTGAGCGGTTGCCAAGCACCTGCCGTTGACGCCTGCCTGCGCTCAACCAAGGACGCGGTAGGCTCCCAGCTCAGCGAGGGGCACGGGCAGGCGTGTTGCCTGGGCCAACGCGCGCTCGGATAAGCCAGCCCTCTCGTGATCACGCGTCGATCGGAGCAGTAATGAAGCGGATTTGGTTTTTGGGTCTCGTGCTCGCGTTGACCCCCTTGGCTTCGGCGGAGCCGACCGTGGTTGGTCGTCTTGCCGGCCACAAGGGAACCGGAGTCAGCGTGGTGCGCTACTCCCCGAACTACAAGCAGGCCCTGACTGCGTCCAGCGTGGGGGAGATCAAGCTCTGGGACCTCGCCAAGCGCAAGGTCGTTCACACCATGACCAACCACAAGGGCATTTCTGATCTCGTCTTCACGGCCGACGGCAAGGGTGCCTTCTCCAGCGGATACGACGGCGAGGTTCGCCTGTGGAACCTTGAGGAGGGACGCTTGGAGCGAGCCTATAGCGGGCACTCCAAGAGCGTGCTGGCTGTAGCCTTGGACTCCTCTGGAACTCGTGTCGCGAGCTGTGGGCTAGACAAGACGGTGCGAGTCTGGGACGTCGCAAGCGGCAAGGCCTTGCACGTGCTCCAACACAAGACGGTCAAGGTGTGGGACGTGGCCAAGGGGACGGTCCTGGCCAGCCTCGAGCACACCGATCTCGTCCGCTGTCTGTCCCTCAGCCGAAACGGGCTCCTGCTTACCGGAGACGAAAGCGACAGAGCCACGCTCTGGGACCTAAAGACCCGCAAGCTCCTCTCAACCTGGGTCGCCCACAAGGACTCTGGCGTGTTCAGTGTCGCCTTGGATAAGACCGGGGGTCGCGCCCTGACCGGTGGCGTGGACTCCGCCGTCGTGAAGGTCTGGCAACTTCAGCGCTGAATCGAGTGGCGCTGAGCCTCTGCCACAGAGGGAGCTCAGGGTCCGCTGCGAGGAACTCTCGCGCGCGACAGCGTCCGCGATCCTCCGGGGATCCCAGTGCGCGATCGGCCCAGACTGCTCTCATGCGAGGATCCGCCCCGTGAACGCCCCAGACCCTGCCACGGGGAACCCCGAGTTGGACACCCCGCGCTGGCTTCGGCGCGGGGCGCTGCGAGCCGGCGTCGTGTTCCTCCTGCTCTCGATCCTTCTCGGAGGACCCACGATCGCGTTCCTGAGTCTGCTCAACCTGGACCCCTTCGTCTCCTAGCCCGTGGTCTTCGGAGGCTGCCTGGCATTCCCTAAGGCTGCTCCCCGGCTGGTAACTCGCACCAAGCGGTCTCGACCCGGACCTCGCCCTGAGTCGCCAGTTCGCGTCGGAGCCGCTCAGGCGACCGGACGTGTCCCGGTGCGAGCCCAAAGCGGACTCCGAGGTCGACCAAGCTGGAGTCATCGAGCCTGGCAAGCAATTCGCCCAGCGCAGACCTTTCGGGTGGACGACGGAGGCGCCAAGCCAATACAGCCAAGGCGCAGGCGAGGTATCCGGTGGTCAGGAAGGACGCGGCCGAGAAGAGCCCGTCCTGTGGGAGGCGGGCGTATCTGGACCACGCGAGCAAGAGCACGGGAGCAGTTTATGTGCTGCTCGTCCTTCGACGACCCGTTGCGCCACTCCCCTCCCCAATCGAGCGCCCCCTCGGCGAGTAAGTCCCAGATTGGCGCGCTCGAATGAGAGGTGCCACACTCAGACTCCTGTCGGGAGTCAGAGTGCCTCACCCTCAAGACGCGCGCCTCGCGCACTGGCTGCTTGAGCGCGGCCGAGCTACGGAGGAATCGCTCCGGCATTTCCGGGCCGAGCAGACGCGGCGCGGTGGCGTTCCCCTTGCCCAACTAGCCTTCGAGCAGAACCTGCTTTCGCCCCAGGAGCTCACCCACTGGGCTCGCCCGCTGCCCGCGGACTCCGTCCTCCCAAGCACCTCCGGTGCTGGCGCGCCGCCCCAAGCGCCAAAGCCCCCAGCCGGGGACGACGAGCGAGATCCGATCGCGGGCCGACCGCTTGGACCCTACGTGCTGAAGCGAGAGCTCGGCCGCGGCGGGATGGGTGTCGTCTACGAGGCCCACGATCCCGATCTCCAGCGTCCCGTTGCGATCAAGCAGCTCTTGCGCCAGGAGGGGGCCTCTGCTCAGCTTCTTGCCAAGCGCCGCGAGCGCTTCCTCCGCGAGGGGCGCGCGGTGGCCAAGCTAGAGCACCCCAACGTGGTCCCCGTCCTGAGGGTCTCTGAGCACGAGGGGCAGCCCTACATGGTCATGGGCTTCGTCGAGGGCGGAGACCTCGAGGAGCTCCTTGAGAGGGAGACTCTCACGGTGCGGGAGGTGGCGCTGCTCTTCGTTCAGATCGCGAACGCCCTCGGGCACGCTCACGCCCACGGAATCGTTCACCGCGACGTCAAGCCCGCCAACGTTCTGGTAGGCGCGGATCGGCGCGCCTACCTGACCGACTTTGGCCTGGCGCGCGACCTGGAGAGCGAGAGCAACCTCTCGCGAACCGGCGCGATCATGGGGACTCCGCACTACCTGAACCCCGAACAAGCCAAGGGAGAACACAGCCAGGTTTGTCCAGCCTCCGACGTGTTTAGCCTGGGGGCGGTCCTCTACCACTGCTTAACCGAGAGCTTGCCATTCGAGGGCCAGAGCCTCGGCATGATCGCTGGAGCAGTCGTGCACTCCGAGCCGACTCCTCCGCGGGAAGTGCGCCCCCAGATCCCCCGGGACATGGAGACCTTGATCCTCAAGTGCCTGGAGAAGGACCCCCAGCGCCGCTACGCAGACGGGGCAGAGGTCGCGGCCGAGCTCCAGCGCTTCCTCGACGGCGAGGTGATCGAGGCGCGCCCCATCACGCGCCGCGAGCGCTGGGCGCGCTGGGCGCGCCGCAACAAGCTGCTCGCCGCCACTAGCACCCTCGCCATTGCGGCGATCCTCGCCCTGCTCTGCGTAGGAGTCGCGGCCGGGGCCTACAAGGTTCAGCTGCTCCGCGAAGAGCGTGACCTCGCGGACGAGAAGCGTGACCTCGCTGAGTCGCGCCGCCTGAAAGCTGTCGAAGACCAGGAGCGCGACGCGCGACTGGTCTTCGAGGCCCAGGCCGCGCGCGAAGACGCACTCCAGGCGGGTCGCCGAGAGCGCGCTGCGCGCCAGCGAGTCGAAGAGGAGAGCCGGGCCAAGGACATCCAGCTCGCCCATGCCCTGCGCGAGAAGGGCGAACGCTACGCCCGAGACCTCGACCATGGGCGGGCGGCTGCGCTCTTCGCTGCCAGCCTAGAGACGGTCGCCACCGCCGAAGCCCGCTCGGGCCTGCTCCGCGCGCGGCTCCGCCTCCGCCCGCAGGTCGGAGCCCCATGGCCCGAGCGGGTGATCGGCCTAGCCCTCCATGGGTCACAGCCGGTCGTAGCCAGCACTAGAGCGGGCGTGACGACCCTCGCCCCCTACGGGGCCCCGGGACGCCGTGGCGTCCGTCCCTTCGCGACAGAGTCACGAGGTGGCGCCTGGGCTCTGGCCGTCGACTCGGCCAGAAAGCGGGTCGCCTTTGGAGACCTCGGCGGCAACTTGCGCGTCGGTTCGCTCGCAGACTCGCAGACGCTTGCCGAAGTCAAGGCGGCGCACGCCAGCCCAGTCACGGGCCTCGCCTTCACGTCCGACGGGCGCCTGATCTCGTGTGGACTCGACGGGAACCTCCAAGAGTGGTCCCTGCGCGAGGGTGGGCTCCGCCGCGGTCTTGTTCGCGAGCTGAAGGGCGAGCGCCCCCTGGCGCTCGCGGTTCACGAAGGCACATTGGCATGCGTGACCGATCGCGGTCGGCTCCACGTGTGGAAAGGCGAAGACGAAGCCCCCAGCCTGAGCCTCGAGGCTCACAAAGGCTGGTCCCGCGCGCTCTCGGCAGGTCCTGAGGGTCGCTGGCTGACCGCCGGCTTTGACGGCTACGCGCGGGTCTGGGACGCCAAGGGCCAGCGCCTACACGAACTGCGCGTAGGCGAGGCTCTGACGGCGGCCTGCTGGCTGGGGGAGACCCAGGTCGTGGTCGGCACCGCACGAGGCGCGACCGAGGTCTGGGACCTCGAAACCGGTCAGCGCCGCGAACAGCACCAGGATCACGACGCGCCCGTGTTCGCCCTAAAGGCCACCACGCTGCCCGCAGCCCCGCCTCAGTCGCCCACGCCCTCGGCGATGGTGGTCAGCGGAGGCTGGGATGGCGTCGTCGTCGTGCGCCGCTCGGTGGGCGGGCGCTCTCTGCTCAGCGGCGAAAACCTCGGCTCCCCCTTGCGAGGGCTGGCCCTCGACGCTGCGGGAGGGCGGCTCTTCGGCGTGGACACGAGCGGCCTCCTCAGCGCCTTCGACCTCTCGAGCGAGCGCCCGCGTCAGATCTATCGCGTCACGCGGAGCCCCTGTGAACGCGTGATCCTCGACGCCAAGCGCGGCCTGGCTTACGTCGGCGGGCGCGCGCCCTTCCTGTTCGTTGTCGACCTGGCCACCAAGCGCTTCACCGGCCGGCCCGGACACAAGGCGGCGAACCTCGGGCTCTCGTTGGCCAGTGACGGAGCGCTGATTAGCGCTGACGCCCGCGGACGTCTCTGCCGCTGGGAACCCGGCAAGCGCCAAGCGGTCTCGTCTCGCGAATTCGGTTCCGCGCTCCGACACGTCCTCCAGAGCCCAGACGGCACACGCCTGGCTGCGGTCCTGGCCGACCGGCTCGAGGTCTGGGAGGGCTCTCGTCTGGTGGGGAGGCTCGCGGGTTGCACCGGTCGCCCGGCCTTCGTCCCCGGCAGCAAGGCGCTCCTGGTGCCCCGGCGTCGAGCGCTCGTGCTCTGGGACCCCGCCGGAGGGCCGCCCCGCGGGCTCGGCGAAGAGGGCGCCCTGATTCGCGGAGTCCGCGTCTCGCACTCGGGACAGCGCGCGCTGGTCGTGCGCGAGGACGGCCTGGGGACGCTCTGGGACCTCGCTCGACTGCGCCCGGTGGAGCGCTGGCCTTGCGCGAGTGAGGCCAGCCCTGACGCGGGAGCGGTCTCGCCTGGCGGCGAGCGAGCCGCGCTCATTGGGCCCGACGGCTCAGCCCGGGTCTGGGAGACGGCCCCGCGAGATCTGCGCCCCGCTCTGAGCTGCCCAGAGGGTGTCACCTTGACCAGCAACCTCGTTCGCGCCAAGGCCCGAATCGTGGCGGCCTGCTCAGACGGTGCGGTCCGCGGCTGGGACCTCGACGGCGGCAGCCCCCCGCGTGCGCCTACAGACATCGCCCCCGGCGGACCGCCTCCTGGCGACGGCAGACGGACGCTGGCTTTTCGCCTTGGCTGGCTCGCAGCTCTACCTTCAAGAGCGCGGGCGCCCAGTCGGCGCGCCGCTCAGCTTGGCCGAGCGCCCATTGACCATGGCCTACGAGGCAGGGCGCCAGCGCCTCTACCTCGGCTCAGCGCGCGCTGAAATGCTGCGGGTGATCGACCTCGGACGCCAAGAGGAGCGGGGTTCGTGGTCCATGGGGAAGGCCTTCGACGTCTACACCCTGGCCTTGCGTGACGGCGTCCTGGCAGGCGGAGGCAATCGCGGGGTCGTGTTCGCCTACGAGTTGGCTGCGATCGAACGAATGCGCGCGATCGCGCGGAAGGGGGGCGGCGAGCGCCAGTCCTTTGGCGACGGTCTCAAGCACTTCACCCTGGGAGGGCCCTACTTTCGCGTCAGCGCCCTGACCTTCGCCGCCGACGGCGCGCTCTTCGTCGGACTCGAGCGAGCGCTCGACGCCGAGGGGGTGGGAGCCCGAGAGAGCGTCGCTCAGCGGAGCCTCGGCGACCGTCGGATCTGGCGCCTCGACCCTAGAAGCGCCGAGCGGAAGCTCCTCTATCGCGGGCCTGGGCGGATCTCGGACCTCTGCCTGAGCCCCAACGGGAGCCTGCTCGTCGCCTCAGGCTCGAGCGATCTCTTGTTCGACGCCCGAACCGGCACGCTGCTCTGCGAACTGCCCGCCACGACCCGCGACCCTCGAGCTGCGGCCTGCTTCGACGCCGAAGGTACGCGCCTCGTGGTGGGTGCCTCAGCGAGCGAGGCGCGCGTCTGGACCCTGAGCGAGCTCCCGATCAGGCGCCCCATGGAAGAGATCCGCGACGAGGTGTGGGGCCTGACGGGCTACCGCGTACTCAAGGGCCGGGCCGTGCATGTCCGCCACCCCTTCGAGTTCGAGCTGCTCTCGGCCAGCGAAAACACTCCTCGCTGAGCCCCCCAGCTGAACCCCATCCCGGCGTCACGGTCTGCCTCCAGCAAGGGGACAGCGTCTGCGCTCTCGCCCCGCGTCCGCGCTAGCGCTTCTTACGCTGCGCGACGTGGATCGCGTGGCCGAGGAAGTCCTCTGCGGCCTCCATCATGGCCTCGCTAAAGGTCGGGTGGCTGTGGACCGTGAGCGCGAGGTCCTCGACTTGGGCGCCCATTTCAATCGCGAGGGCAGCCTCAGCGATCATGGTGTTCGCGCCCGGTCCAGTCACCCCGACGCCGAGCAGCAAGCCGCTCTGCTTGTCGCCGATCACCTTGACGAGGCCCGCCGTGTCGTTGCTCGCCATAGCCCGTCCGAGCGCCGCGAAGGGGAATCGCCCGACAGCCACGTCGTGGCCAGCCTCGATCGCCTCTTGCTCGGTCAAGCCGACGGTCGCGATCTCGGGATCGCTAAAGGTCCCGGCCGGCATCGCCAAGAAGTCGCACATGGACGGCTGACCCGCGATCACTTCAGCGGCCACGATCCCGTGCTTCGACGCCCGGTGGGCCAAGAAGGGCCCGCCAGTCAAATCCCCGATCGCATACAGCGAGGGGACGTTGGTCCGGCACTGGGGATCGACAGGCACAAAGCCGCGCTCGTCCGTCTTGACGCCGGCCGCCTCGAGCCCGATCCCCTCGGAGTTGGGGCGGAACCCGATCGCGACGATCACCCGGTCGCAGGGGATCTCGAGCGCCTTGCCGTTTTTGTCCGTGGCGAGCAGGACCGCGTGATCGCCGCGCTCCTCGATCCCCTTGGCTGAAGTCTCGAAGTGGATCGTGCCGCCCTGCTTCTTGAAGCGCTGGCGAACCGGCTTGACCAGCTCGGGGTCGAGGCCGGCCATCAAGTGAGGCAAGAGCTCGACGATCGTCACCTTGGAGCCGAGCTTGGCGTAAGCGCAGCCGAACTCGAGGCCGATCACGCCCCCACCCACGATCGCGAGCCGCTCGGGGATCTCGTCGAGGGCGAGCACTTCCTTGCTGGTCCAGACCCGCGGGTTCTTGTGCGGCAAGAAGGGGAGCTCGATCGGACGACCTCCGGTCGCGATCACGATCGCGTCCGCGCCGACCTCTTGGGTCTCGCCCTCGTTGAGCGCGACCTCGAGCGTGGTCGGACCCGTCAGCGTGGCGGTCCCCCGCAGGAGCGTGACGCCGGCCGCTTTGAGCAGGCCTCCGACCCCGCCGTGGAGCTTCTTAATGATCCCCTCTTTCCAAGCCCGGAGCTTGGCGAGGTCAACGGGGACCTCGCCGCCGGTCCCGATCCCGATCGCGTTCGCGTGGCGCATCTCCTCGCGAAGGTGGGAGGCGTGAATCACGGCCTTACTCGGAATGCAGCCCCAGTTGAGGCACACCCCACCCAGGTCGCCCTTCTCGATCAAGACCGTCTTCTTGCCAAGTTGGCCCAGTCGAATCGCGCAGACATACCCGCCAGGGCCGCTGCCGATCACCGCCGCGTCAAAGCGCTCCATGGGGAGGGATCCTCTCTGAGTTGGGTCGAGCGGTCGTCCGAGAGACGACTAACTCTCGTAGCGCGAGGTCTCGAGCACCGCGCGGAGTATTCGCTCCACGTCGGGCATGTAGACGTCCTCGAGCGTATAGGGGAAGGGGGTGTCAAAGCCGGTCACGCGCTTGATCGGCGCCTCGAGATACTCGAGGGCTTTCTCAGCCACGATCGCAGCCAGCTCGCCGCCAAAGCCTGACGTCCGCTGGGCCTCGTGGACCACGATCATGCGTCCGGTCTTCTTGACGCTCTGAAGAAGCGCCTCCTCGTCGAGGGGGACCAGCGTGCGGAGATCGAGGACCTCGCAAGAGATCCCGTCGTCCTCGGCGCGCTCGGCGGCCTCCAGACAGAGCGAGACCATGGCGCCCCAGCAGACGAGCGTGATCTCGCTCCCCTCGCGGCGGAGGGCGGCTTGCCCCAGGGGAACCGTGTAGTCGATCTCGGGCACGTCGCCCTTGGCCTTGCGATAGAGCGCCTTGGGCTCGAGGAACAGGACCGGGTCGTCTTGGCGAAGGCAAGTCAACAACAGGCCCTTGGCGTCGTAAGGCGTGCTCGGAATCACGACCTTGAGGCCAGCGGTATGGGTGAAGTAGGCCTCCGTGGACTGGCTGTGATAGTGGCCGCCCTTGATTCCGCCGCCGTAGGGAGTCCGAATCACGACCGGTGCGGTGTATTCGCCGCCCGAGCGATAGCGCATTTTTGCCAGCTCGCTCACGATCTGATCGAAGGCCGGGTAAATGAAGTCCAGGAACTGGATCTCGGGGACCGGTCGCATTCCGTAGAGCGCCATTCCGATCGCGGCGCCAATGATCCCGCTCTCGCTGAGGGGGGTGTCCATCACGCGCTCTTCGCCGAACTCCGCCTGGAGCCCGTCCGTGGCGCGGAACACGCCTCCATTTCGCCCCACGTCCTCGCCCAGAATGACGATATCGGCGTTCCGGCGCATTTCGTCGCGGAGAGCCGAGGTGATCGCCTGAATGAGGGTCATCGTGGACATTGCGGACTCCTCCTTTGAGGGACCAGAGTTCACCACACAGGTCGCCTCGCGGCCACCCCGGCAGGAAGCTCGCCTGAGGCGAATCGGCCGCTTAGAGACTCAATTAGGGTCCCGCTCGTCCCCGGCGCCCGATACCATGGGTCCGTGCCCGAGCTCCTCCATGAATGCGGCAAGACCGTCCGCTTCCCCTCGGGGACGGAAGGCAAGAAGGGCAAGTGCCCCCACTGCGGCGGCCAGATCCTGGTCCCGGGCGCTGACGCGCCCCTCGCCCAACACCAGATCACCCTCGATCCACCGGTCCACTGGAAGGACTACCAGGACTACTTCGACGGGACCGGCCCGGCTCCCCGCCCCATGGTCCTCCCCAACAAGCTCATGCTCCAAGCGGAGGCAGACGAGCGCTGGGAGCGGCAAGCCGAGAGTCGGCCGTCGCGCTTCCACTGCCCCGTCTGCCGAAATCGGATCAACGTCGACCAGGTGATCTGCACCAAGTGTGGCCTCGACTACCGAACCGGCCTCGTGCTCGGCAAGAACCAGCGCCTCAACGAGAAGGGGATCAACTACCTCCGCGACATTCCCTGGCTCGTCGAAGCCCGGCGAGCCATGGAGGACGAACCGCCCGAGCCCAAGGAGAAGGACAACAGCCTCCGGGCCAAGGCGCCACGCAAGCGGCGCAAGACCTCCCGAACTCGCCGCCTCCGATAGCTCGAGGCCCCTCGATCAGCCGCCCTGCTTGCCTCGCTCGTCGGCTGGTTTGCCCGCCTTCTGTTTGTCAGGCTTCGCGGGGGCCTTCTCCTTGACCGGCTTCTTACGCCCCTTGGGCTTGGCGGCCTCGCGCTGCTCCGCGATCGCCTTGATCGAGCCGACCAAGATCACGCGCCCCTGCTGAATCCAGTCGAGGCCTAGCGGCGCCAGGATCTTGTCGAGGAGCTCCTTGAGAGGGACCGAGCTCAAGCGGATCGTGACCACGAGCGGAGGGGCACCCCTCTTGCGTTTCTCGCTCAGCTGGACGATCGGAATCCCGGTCTCGGTGCGCAGGAACAGCAACACCGACTCCAACGAGCGCTTGGTCGCCGTCATGCTCAGGGTCTTGCTCGTGAGCGCCTTCGTAACGTCCTTGGGGGTCAACTTGACCGCCTGGCCGCCGAGGTTCTGGCTCTTGCGGAGCTTGCGGATCCGACCCGGGAGGTCGACCAGGACGCCCTTGTCGCGGATCACGAAGTCGAGGGCCGCGGCCTTGCAGAGGTCCGTCAGGACTTGGTCCCCGCGCCGACTCGCGACGTATCTGATCTTGAAGCGCCGCTTGTCGAGGACCGTCTTGGCCTTGCGACCGAGCGCGATCGGAACCTCGCTCGCCTTGGAAAGGGCCCGCAGAATGTCCTCGATAGGGGCGCGCTTGAAGTCGAAGTGAACCGTCGTCTCCTTCAGCAGGCGTGCGTGACGCTCAGGCGCGGTCTCGAGCGCCTTCTTGGCCTTCTTGGGGTCGCCCTTCTTGGGGTCGGCCTTCTTGGGATCGGCCTTCTTGGAGTCGCCCGGAGGCGTATCGGGGCCCCCCGCGAACAGCACGGGTCCCGAAAGCCCGACCAGGAGCAAGGAGCTGAGAACCGAAACCCGCCGCATCATTCCCCCAGTACACGTCGCAGGCGAGCCGCGAGTTCCTTGGCGCCGAGACCGTCGACGGCGAGGGTCTTGGTCCGAGAGGTCTGGCCGGCGACCAGGCTGAGCTCGCTGCGCGAGACCCCCAGCGCCTTGGCGAGGTAGGCGATCAACGCCTTGTTGGCCTTGCCCTTCTCGGGCTGAGCGTTGAGCTGAACCTTGAGCGCCCCGTCGTGGAGGCCGACGACCGCGTTCCTCCCCGCGTTGGGGCGCGCCGCGACCCGGAACCTCGCCCCCTGAGAGTGTTCGGCGACCCAGAGCTCAGCCTCGCTCACTCGCCGGCTCCCGCCAGGATCCGCAGGTCCTCAACGGCCTTGGCCAGGCTCGGATCCAGGCCGCGGGCCTGAGTGCAGTGCCGCTCGGCGACCATGCTTCGGGAGAGCTCATAGGCCAGGCTAGCCTGGTCCAGGTGCGTCGCGCCGCTCACCGCGAGCGGGGCGGTCAACGTGAGCAAGTCGTCCTCGCTGAGCGCCGTCAGAGCGACGTCGCGCAAGATCTGCTTGGTCAGGGCAAAGGTCATGTAACGACGCACTGGATCCACGGCCGAGGCTCGGACGCGACGGAGCTTGCCGGCCACCTCCAGGTCGATCCAGAGCGGTGGATCGCTGCCCTTAGCGACGTGGCTGCTCAACCGATCCAAGACGCGCTGGGCTCCCTCGAGTCGAGTCGCCCGGAGCTCGGTCAGCCGGCGGAGATCCGTGACCTTGATCCGGGAGAGCGACGACCGCAGCTCGCGCGCCCCGTCCCCATACCGCCGCGCCTCAACGAAGGGGGCCGCCGCCTCCTTGGCCTTCGCCACGACCGCCACGGAGAGCTGGCGCAAGCGCTGAGCTTTCGCGGCGCGCGACGCCCGCAACGCCGCCTGGACTTCGCTGGCGGCCTGACGGACGTCAGCGGCGAGCTTGGGCTGGCCTAGCGGCGGCCACACCACGTCGAGAGCCGCGGCTGCGTCTTCCCATGCTTCCCGCAGCACGAGCCTCCGAGAGCGCTTGACCGCACCTCGAACCGCCTCCTCAGTCTTGCGCTCGACCCAGCGCATGAGCGCGACGCCCTTCTTCCGCTCGACCGCCCCGTGGTCTTCGAGGTAGCGCAGGCAAGAGGCATGCGCAGCCGCGTAGTTGCCCTTTTTGGGCTGGGCGATCGAGGCCCGGACTCTCCCGGCCAAGACCTCGAAAGCTGCGCGCGCGGCGTCGACCTTGCCTTGGCGAGCGCGCTCCGCGACCTCGATCCGCTCGAGCGCTTCCACGATCAGGCCCCGCAGCGCCTGGGCACGATCGCAGGCTTGGGTGTCGGGGTCTCTCTTGACCACCTCGCTCACGAGGCGCAGCGCCTCCTCGAGACGCAACCGCTGGGTCGCGAGGTCCAGGCTCGGATCCGCGCTCGGGCCGACTTCGCCCTCACAAAGCTCCTCCGCGCTATCGACGAGCTGACCGGCCGCGACCTCGCGCTCCGCGAGGGCCTCCTTGCGGCGCCGCGCCACAAGGAAAGCGGCGACCTCCCGCGCTCGTTCCGCCAGCTCGGGGTAGCCCTCGGCCGAGAGCGAATCGATCACGTCGCCGACCTCGACCTCGGCCTTGACCGGCTCGTCGACGGCCAGCCCTTCGAGATCGACCACACTCTTGAGGGCGGCGGCGTCAGCGATCTCGGTCGCGGCCCGAGCGCCGACCACGCCCCACGTCACCCCTGCGCACAGAAGGAACATGAGCAACGCGGCGCCGACCCAAGGAAGCCAAGCTTTGAGCGCCTCTCGATCGATCGGCGGAGCCAGGACCTCCTCGGGCTCCGGGGGGGCGAGCCACTCGCTGGCCTCGATTCGCGGCGCCAGGCGCTCCAGGCGTCGAGCCAGGTCTGGCGAAGCGTGCCGCTCCGCCAGGAAGAGCAGGTCGCGCTGAAGCTGACGCGCGGAAGGATATCGATCGGCCGGGGACTTCTCGAGGAGCTTCGCGAGGAGCGCCGCGACGTCGTCGGGGAGGCCCGGAATCCGCGCCTGGAGATCTGGAATCGGCTCCTCGACTTGCTTGCGCGCGAGCTCACCCGCCGACGCTCCGGCGAAGAGTGTCGCGTTGCTCAGCAGCTCGACCCAGCTCGCCCCCAACGCGTAGAGGTCGGCCCGCCCGTCGAGGTCCTCGCCGAGCGCTTGCTCAGGGGCAATGTAGTGCGGGGATCCAGACACGTCGTGTTGCCGTGAGGTGAAGATCGCGAGGCCGAGGTCGCAGAGCTTGACGACTCCACCCTCGGTCCGCATCAAGTTCGCGGGCTTCACGTCGCGGTGAACGAGGCCCTGAGCGGCCGCGTATTCCAAGCCTCGGGCCGCGTCGAACAAGAGCGGGATCGTCTCCTCGAGCGGAATCGGTCCGCCGCGCTCGCGGAGCATGTCCTCTAGGCTTCCGCCGGCCATCAGCTCCATTGAGATCAGCGGCTGTCCGTCGGCCTCCACGACGTCGAACACCCCGACCAAGTGGGCGTTGTTGAGCCGCCCAGCCGCGCGGGCCTCGGCCACGAACCGCTCGACCCGGGCCGGATCACGTCGCAGCTCAGGCGCGAGGACCTTGAGCGCCACGGTCCGCTCCAGCGAGAGCTGAACGGCTTCGTAGACCGTTCCCATGCCGCCCCGGCCGAGGACTCGACCGATCCGATACCCCGCCAGCTCCTCCCCCGTCAGGGGCCCCCGCCTCGCCGTGCGGTCTTCGTCTGTCTCGGGGAGGAAGCAGACCAGGCTCTCACCGAGCGCGATCCGATCCCCAGCGGCGAGGGTGACTCGCTCGTGGCGTTCACCGTTGACGAAGGTCCCGTTGCTCGACTTGAGGTCGGTCAGGACGAACTCGCCCAGCTTGCCCTCGATCCGACAGTGTTTGCGAGACGTCTGCGGGTCCTTGAACGCGAGGTCGTTCTTGGCCTCGCGCCCGAGCGTCGCGCTCTGATTGGGCCTCAACCGAAAGTAGCGACCCTTCGAGCGCCCCCGCTCGACGACGAGACGAAACGCGCTCATGAGCGCGCTCGACCGAGGGCAGGCACAGCAGCGCTAGGGGAGACGGGCATCGTCGCTCAGACCTTCCAGGAGGGCTTGGCCAACTCGCACGACCGTAGCCCCTTCTTCAATCGCCACTTCGAGATCTGAGGTCATTCCCATGGAGAGTCCGCCTGCCTCGAGCCGAGCTGCCTGCGCGCGCAGTCGGCGAAAGTGAGGGCGAGCCTCCTCGGGGGTGCCTCTGGGTGGCAGGCCCATCAGGCCAAGGGTCTTCAATCCAGTCAAGGTACTGGCTTGCGCCCAGAGAGAATCGAGCCCCTCCTCGGCGACGCCAGCGCGCTCCAGAGCCCCCGTCGCGAGCTTGAGCTGGACATAGACCTGGAGCGGGGCCAACCCCTCGCGGGTCCCCGCCAGTCGAGTCGCCAACGACTCGCTGTCCAAAGTGTGGAGCGCAAACAGACGCGGCCCGACCGCCTTGACTTTGTTCTTCTGGAGGTGCCCGATCATGTGCCAGCGCGGACGCGGGGACTCAACGAGGCCGGTGTCGAGCTCCAAGAGGTGCTGAACCCGGTTTTCGCCGAGATCGAGCTGCCCGAGATCAAGGAGCGCTCGAGCGTAGGGGGCGTGGGCATACTTCGTCACTGCGACCAAGAGCACGCTCTCGGGGGCGCGCCCACAGCCCGAGCAGGCCGCAGCGATTCGCTCGCGAACGCGCGCCAAGTTGCTCGCGAGGCGAGTCCGGTCCAAGGGGGTGAGAGCCATGAGGGGGAGTATCCGAAGCGGAGCTTGGGAGGCAAGGACCTCTTCAGCCCCGACGCCTGCTTAGGTCGTGTTTGGGTGGTAGCTTACGCGGCTTCACCTCCGGCCCCAGAGCCCCATGACCGATCCCATAGTCGTTAAGACCGACCAGATTTCGATCGAGTCGATCGACGAGGACGCTGTCAAGGTGATCCGTCGCCTGCGTCGTCATGGACACGACGCCTACCTCGTCGGCGGCTGCGTGCGAGATCTCCTCAACGGAGTCGAGCCAAAGGACTTCGACGTGATCACGTCGGCGCGTCCTCGCCAAGTCCGCCGCCTGTTCGGCAACTCGCGGGTCATCGGCCGACGCTTCCGGCTGGTCCACGTGATCTTCGGTGACAACATCATTGAAGTCTCGACGTTCCGGGCAGACCCCGACGAAGTCGCCAAGCGCCTCCTCGAAGAGGAGGCCAGCGGAGGCGCGGAAGGAGACGGAGCCAACCCAGCCGAGGCTGACGCCGAAGGCGAAACCGCCAGCGAGAGTGACGTCGACGTCTCTGACGAAGACGCCGTAAGCGAAGACGCCGACGCCGAAGACGAAGCCGCCGAAGACGCCGAAGACGCCGAAGACGCCGAAGACGCCGAAGACGCCGAAGACGCCGAAGACGACGAAGACGACGCCGAAGACGCCGAAGACGCCGAAGACGCCGGCGAAAAGCCCGAGGTCGAAGACGACGAAGAAAACGACCGCGACGGCGGTGGCGGGCGTGGGCGTGGGCGTGGGCGCAATCGAAAGCGCCGCGAGCGAGACGACAGCGAGTTCGACGCGAACAACATGTTCGGGGAGCCCGACCAGGACGCGCGCCGACGTGACTTCACGATCAACGCCCTCCTCTACGACCCCGACGAGTCGACGATCACGGACTACACCGACGGGCTCAAGGACATAGAGAAGCGGCTGGTCAATCCGATTCGGGATCCGGAGGAGGCCTTCGCCGAAGACCCCGTCCGCATGATCCGGGCCGTGCGGTTCGCCGCGAAGCTCAACTTCGACATCGCCGAAAACGCTCTCACGGCGATCGCGAACCAAGGGCACCTCGTTGCAGCCTGCTCCCAGCGCCGACTGCTCGAAGAGATCTTCAAGATCCTCGGCGGAGGCTACGCCGCGAATTCGCTCGAGATCCTCCGCTCAACCGAACTCGACGGTCACTTCTGGCCCGAAGTCGCAGAGTGGGTCAACAGCTCTCCCCCTGCCGTCCCTGAGGAAGCCGACGACTCAGAAGCCGACGACGACGACGACGACACCGAAACGGCCGACGACGACGACACGGCCGACGACGACGACACGGCCGACGACGACGACGACGAAACGGCCGACGACGACGACGACGAAACGGCCGACGACGACGCCGACGAAACGGCCGACGACGACGACGACGAAACGGCCGACGACGAC
>JAESQQ010000890.1 GCA_016765095.1 Planctomycetota bacterium
CACGGGCGGGGGTAAACCCCGCCCCTACATTCACCCGTACCGGAACTTCTGGAGGGCAGCACCAGTCCTACTGGCCCCAGTCGGTCCCGAGCAGGATCTGCTGGGCGACGAGGCCGCGGTGCCTGCCCTCTGGCTTCTCGGTCTCGACCTTGACGATCTCGACGAGGTGGAACCCTGCCTTGCTCTCGAGCAAGCTCGTCCGATAGCCGACCGTGACCGGCTTGCCGTCCGCTTGGTAGCAGACCGACTTGAGGAAGTCGGCGCCCAGGCCCTGGAGGTAGGGCTTGAGCCGGATCAGGCCCATGCCGCCGCTCTTGCCCTTCGACGGCGCGCTGGAGTTCGTCTTCGCGAGCTTCTTGAAGGCCTTGAGCTTGTCCGACCACATGTCGTCACCCTCGGCGAGCACGAGCAGCAACTTCTTGAACGCGGCTCGGTCCTCCTCGATCGCCGCCTTGCTCGCGCGCTCAATGTGGAACACGTTTCGATCGAGGAAGCGGGAGTCCTCGTAGCCGCCGCGCTGGCCGTCGGGCCGGACGCAGACGAAGAGGTGATAGCTCGTCCCCAAGCGACTGACGACTTCGATCGCCTCGGGGACCCAGCCCGCAGTGTCGGAGCGCGGGTCCTCGTCGGGGAGCTCGAGCTGGAGGTATTGGTTGAAGGCCGCCCGCTCCCAGTGGGTCACGAACGCCATTTTCAGCTCCTGACCACGCCCGAACTCGTCCTCGCCGGAGCCGAAGTCCGCCGCGACCTCACCGAAGGTCTTGCCCGCCGCGAGCTCGGCCTGGGCCCTGATCAGCTTGTCCTTGCTGATCTTCTTCGCCTTGGCGGTTATGTCGGCGGGGACCTTCTTGGGGTCCATTCCGATCAGAATGTGCTGGAACACGAAGCGTCCGTCCGGATCCTTCCGGGTCGCGCGCACGAGGTGCAGACCCAGCTTGCTCTCGATCGGCTGGCTGACCACGTTCAAGCGAAGGTTGAACGCCGCCTCGACGAAGCCCGTCCCAAACTCAGGGATCAGCTCTTCCCGCGAGAGCGGAGGCAACTCGCCCGACATGGTGCGCGTCGAGTCGTGCTCGCTGTGCTCTTGAACGACCATTCGCCAGGCCGTGCCCTTGGCGATCGCCTGCTGAGCCTTGGCGATCTTGCTCCGAGCCGAGCTGTCGAGGTAGGCGTCGATCGTCTCGGTGTCGGGAGGCAAGAACACCTGGCGGAAGGTCAAGCGCGCCTCGCCGTTGGGACCGTCGCTCAGCGCGAGCGCGTAGTCGACCTGGGCTTGCTTGATCTGCTTGGCGCCGAGCAGCATGTTACGCAGGGTCTCCTCTTGGTAGTCGAGGCGAGTCTTGGTGAGCAGGTCCGCGCGAATCTTGGCGTATTCAACCTTGAAGGCTTCCTCGGGAGCGTCGGAGCGCTTGTTGGCCCGAACCACGAACACCCGCTGGTTCGCGGCGTCTGGGACGACCACGAAATACGGCCCGTCCAAGACAGCCAGCGTCGAGAAGGCCTCTCCGACCAGGCGCCCGGCGTCCTTGATCCCCTTGAGGCTGGTCTCGGTCCGCGCGAAGGGCTCGGTCTCGGTCTCGGTCAGGTTCTTGGCCTTGAGCGCGGCCGCCAAGGCGTCGCCTTGGGCCACACTCAAATCGGAGAGGACGTCGTTGGCGCCGACTTCGGCGCGCTCGACGGCCCGCTCGAGGGCGACCTTGACCGCGATCTTGTCCTGAACGTCGCTCAACTCCATGTAGCGAGGCGGGAGGACCTTGAGCAGCCTGAACACCGCCCAGCCACCCTCGTAGGCGAACGAGCGCGAGTATTGGTTGCGCGGCGAGATCCCGACGTTCTTGGCCTGGCCCTTGATCACGTCGAGTTTGGCGAGGTCTGCCTCGGTCGCCTCGTCCGCGCGCCCGTCACGGAGCTTGCTGCCGTGAGGAACCTTGGTGTCGATCAAGAGGTCGACCCCACGCCGCTTGGCGTCCGCGACCGCAGCCTCGAGCTGCTGGCGAGCCTTCTCGTGGTCGCCGTCGGCGGCCTCGTCGCTCATGAACCACCAGCGCAGGGCGTAGGCCTGGTCTTGCTTGAACTCGCCCTTGTGACCCTCGAAGTAGGCCTCGCGCTCGGTCTCGCTCCCGCGAGCGTAGTCCTCGCGGACCCGCGCTTCGACTTCCTTAAAGGGCGGCGTGCGGGCGACCTTGATCGCCTTGCTCTGGATCACGTAGTAGCCGGTCTCGCTCGCCAGGACGTCCGAGGCCTTGTCGGTCTCACCGACTCGGAACCAACGCGTGCTCGCGAAGCCGTCCAACACGCCGACTTTCTGGAGGTCGGCCAGCTCGACTTGGCCCGTCCGGCCTAGCTCGAACTGAATCCGGTCGTCGAGCTTGAGCGTCGTGCGGACTTGACTCGCGATCGCGGCCAAGTCGGCCGGCTTCTTCGCGGTCCGGGCGGCCTCGACCTGGTCGGCGACCGCGTCCATGACCCGCTCGACTTCGACCTTGCCGGCCTCGGTCCAGAAGATCTCGGTCAGCTCGTCCTCAAAGTCCGTCTCGCTCCCGATCGCGCAAATGTTGTGGCGCTTGTTCACCTCTTCGAGCACCTCGGGCGTCGCGCGCAGGTCGGTGATCTCGGGGAGCATGTTGCTGACGGGAACGAACGAGAGCCCGAGGTAGGAGACGTCCACCCGGCGCCGCTCGTTGTAGTCAGGCTTGCGGCCGGCGTAGAACGCGCTGACCTGCTTCTTGGAGACGAAGGCTCGCGAGCCCTCCTCGGCTACCAGGTCAGGCGCGTAGTCCTTGGCCTCGAGCGTAATCAGGCTCAAGGTCCGGAGGTGATTGTCCTCCTGATACTTCTCCCAGACCTCGTCGGGCGAGACCGTGCCGAGGTCGCGGAGGATCGTCTTGAGCCGCAGGACCTTCGCGTCCTTGACCTGCTGCGCTTCGTATTCGGCGACGCCCAGCCCGCGATCCTTGAAGAACTTGGCGTACTGCTCGGCGGTGACCTTCCGCCCGTTGTACTTCTCCATGAGCTGCTTGAAGACGGCCTGCCCCTTGGGCGAGCTGAAGTCTGCGCCCATTTCCTTCCACTCGTCCGACATGGCCGACTGGTTGATCTGAGCTTCGATCTCGGGGAGGACGTCGGCGCCGACTTCCTTGCGCGAGACGGAGATTCCGTTCCGCTCCGCCCACTTCAACTGGGCGTAGTACTGCCAGACATTCTCGTCGCTCCCGCCGCGATTGCCGAACATTCGGCGCAAGCTCCGGATCTCCTTGTCGTCGACGGCCTCGCCAAAGACCACCCCGGCCTCGGGCTGAGCTTGATAGGTCAACACGGAGAGCACAGCCCCCGTGATCCCCATGGCCAAAAGGGCCGGGACTAGCAGGACCAGCATCAAAGATCTCTGGTGGCGGTGTAGGAAGCCAAGCATGGTTCGTCCTCTAAGGCGCTCAGTCGAAGACGAGCGCCGTCTCGATCCGCGCTCTCGACCGCAACTTGCGGACCAAAACGTCGATCTCTTCGCGAGCCGGAGGCTCGCCTTCGAGCTTCTTGATCAACTCACGACGCGTGCGCTGATCAAAAGGCTTCTCCGGGGGCAACCGCTCTTCGACCAAGACCAGGTGATAGCCAGCCAGACTCCGAATCGGAGGGCTGACCTCGTTCACAGGCAGGGTGAAGAAGGCTGAGTTGAGCAATTGCAGAGCGGCGTATTTGTTGCGATCGAAGGTGCCGAGGCGCCCTTCGAGCTTTCGCGACTCGACGTCGTCTGAGTAGTGGGTCGCGACCTTGCCAAAGGCCACGCCGCTCTTGAGCTGGCGGTAGGCCGCCTCGCACTTGCGCCGCGCCGCGCGCTCTCGATCCGGAGAGGCGCCCTTGGGGCAGGCGATCAGGAGGTGGCGCGCGCGAATTCGCGGGGTGTAGCGGGCGTCGTAGGTGGCTTGAAGTCGGACCTCGAAGGCCTCTTTCCCAAGCTCGGTCTGGCGATTGAGCTCGACCATGCGGTGCAGCAGCAAGGCCGGGAGCGCCTGGTAGCGCAAGCGACCCTCCCAGGCCTCACGTGTGTAGCCTTGCCGGATCAGCTCCTCCGCCAGCTTCTCCTCGCCGCCCGCGTCTTGGGTCTGCTCGAAGATCTGCTTGGTGACCCAGAGCGTCTGATCGATCTGGGGAACCTCCAGGTTGCGTCGGCGTGCCTCGCGGACGACGAGGAACCGGTTCACGAACAAGTCGAGGAGCTGAGGGGCGCCCAGGTCGCGATAGAGAAACTCGACGAAGTCGCGACGGGTCACGGGAGAGCCGTCGACCCGCGCGATCGGAATGTCGAGGTCGAGGCTGGCGTAGGTCACGATCCCGTCGAGGTCCGGCCGCTCGGGCTTGGCCTCGCCGCGGTGAATCCGAGCTAGCTCGCTCCGCAGGCCTTTGATCTGGCGGTCCTTGGCGAGGAGGAGCGTCGCGGCCTCCTGGACGGTCCGAGGCGTCTTCTTGGCCGATCGAAGCTGCTGGTCGCGGTCCCCGAGCATGGCCAAGGCCGCGTTGAGGCTCTCCTTGTGAATCGCGCTCGCGTCGCGCGCCGCGTTGCGCTCACGGACCAAGCGCTCGACCTCGCGCCCGCGCGCGGTCGCCTCTTCGGTCGCGATCTGAGCCTGCTTGAGGGCCGCGTCGAGCGCTCTCTGATTGCGCTCTCGCTCCGCCGCCATTTCGCGCTGGAACTGGCGCCGGTCCTGCTCGGGCGTCGCGGTGTCCGGGCTCGCGCAGGCCGTGGCCCCGAGGAGGGCGCACAAGAGGCCCAGGCGCATGGGAGACAAGGAGTTGCGAGAAAGTGACACGGGGCGGGAGTCTAGATTGGGTCCAAAGCGCTGTCAAGCAACGCGACGAGGAGCCATCGCGCGGAAGCCCTTGCGCCGCAAGGGCTTCAGCGCCCTTCCCGCAGCCAAATCGCGGCCTGCTTGGCAAAGTAGGACAAGATCACGTCTGCCCCCGCTCGCCGAATCGAAATCAGGCTCTCGAGGACCACCGCCCGCTCGTCCAACCAACCCTGCTGGGCGGCCGCCTTGAGGCACGCATACTCACCGCTGACTTGATAAGCAGCGATCGGAAGCGTGGTCGCCTCGCGGACCCGCCGGATCACGTCCAAGTAGGGCCCCGCCGGCTTGACCATGAGCATGTCGGCGCCCTCGGCCTCGTCGAGGGCCACCTCGCGGAGCGCCTCGCGCGCGTTGGCGGGGTCCATTTGGTACGTCTTCTTGTCGCCGCCCCGCGGTGCCGAGTCGAGCGCGTCGCGGAACGGCCCGTAGAAGGCCGAGGCGTACTTGGCGCAGTAGCTCAGGATCGAGACCTCGCTGTAGCCCGCCCCGTCGAGCGCCCCCCGAATCGCAGCCACGCGCCCGTCCATCATGTCGCTCGGCGCGATCACGTCGGCCCCCGCCTCCGCCTGGCTGAGAGCCTGCATGCAGAGGAGCGCCACGGTCTCGTCGTTGAGGACCCGACCGTCTGGCGCGACCAACCCGTCGTGCCCGTCCGAGGAGTAGGGGTCGAGCGCGACGTCGGTCACGACGCAGAGCTCAGGCCAGCGCTGCTTGAGCGAGCGAATCAGACGCGGGACCAAGCCCTCTGGGTTGAAGCACTCCTCGGCGCTCTTGGTCTTGCGATCCTCGGGCACCTTCGGGAACAAGACCACGGAGCCGACCCCGACCGCTAGCGCCGCCTCGACCTCGGCCAACAGGCTCTCGGAGGTGTGGCGGAAACAGCCGGGCATGCTCGCGATCGGGACCGCCTCATTCCCCTCCTCGTGCACAAAGAGCGGGTAAATGAAGTGCTCCGGCCCCAGGTGGGTCTCGCGGTGGAAGCTGCGGATCACCTCGCTCTTGCGGTTGCGGCGAGGACGGGAGCGGAGGAACTGGTTCACGAGGCCTACTCCTCTTCCCAGGGCTCGAGGCCGTCGGTGGAGTCCACCTCGCCTAGGTCCGAGTCGTCGTCCTCGTCGATCTCGAGCTCGTCGAGCCCCTCCTCCTCTTCCGACTCCTCGTCTGGCTCCTCGTCCAGCTCGTCGGGCTCGAGGTCGTCCTCCTCGTAGTCGAGGTCGTCGTCGAGGGCCTCGCGCTCGATCAACTCGATCGAGTCGTCGTCGAACTCGAGCTCGATCAGCATTCCGCTCGTGGTCTCGCGAGAGGGGCTCCGAAGTCGCACGAACTCACGGTGGGCCGCGACCGCAAAGGGAGCCGCCTCGTCGGGGCGCCCGAGCTCGATCAAGAGCCCGGCCCGATTGACGTAGGCGATCGCGACGTGAAGCGGGGCCCCGCGCGACTCGAGCAGCTCGCAAGCCTGCTCGCTGTAGCGCAGCGCCGGCTCGAGGTCGCCTTGCTTCTTGAGAATGATCCCAATGTTGTCTTTGACCCCCGCCAGCAGGATCGGGTCAGCCTTGGCGTCGAGGTGCTCTTCGGCCCGACGAAAGTGGCTGAGCGCCTTGTCGTGTTCGTCGAGGTCGTCGTAGACCGCGCCCAGCGCGTTGTAGGCGCTCGAGATCAGCTCCTCGTCGCGGAGCGTAACGCCCTCGGCGAGGGCCTCCTCGAGGCGCTTGACCGCAGCCTCGAGCTGGCCGGTCTCCTTGAGGGCCAAGCCGAGGTTGAACACGTGCTTGGCGTACTCCTCGGAGAAGTCCTTGATCCGCTCCAAGCCTTGGGTGTATTCCTCGATCGCGGCCTCGGCCTGGCCCGTGCGGAGGAGCACGTTGGCGACGTTCATGCGCGCTTGAACCGCGCCGCGGACCTCAGACAGGTCCTCGAACAGCTTCGCTGCCTTCTCGTAGGCCTCGATCGCGTCCTCCCAGGCGCCATCCTCGACGTGGGCATAGCCCACCGAGAGCAGCGCTCGCGCCTGATCGTGACGGCGACCGCTCGCGCCATGCACCCGCGCCAACTCGCCGAGGCTCTCGAGCTGCCGCTCGAGGTCGCCCGACTCACGAGCCGCGGCGGCCACGACCTCGTGGGGGTCGGCGTAGCCAGGGTCGAGGCGGACGGCCGCTGCGATCTCGTCCTCGAAGGACTGTGTCTCTCCCTCGCCCCAGGCCCGCCGAGCGCGCACCACGGCCAGGAAAGCGTCGAGGGACTCGGTCGTGCGCGCCTCGCGGAGCGCGCCGCGCACGTGTTCGCCGACCGCGCCGGGGATCTTCTGGATCAAGCGCACGAGGGCGTCGTCGATCACCTCTTGGAAGTCGCCCTCGGGGCCCTCGGCGCTCACGGCGTGGATCTCGCGGTCCGCCGGGCTGACCTCGAGGTCGAGGCGAAGCTGCCCGCCCTCCCGCCTAAACCCGCCGCGAATCAAGTGCGTGGCCCCGGTCTGGGCGAGCAGCCACTCGTGCTCGGTCTCGCCGAGCGGTCCCTCGCCGCCGAGCTCGATTCCGAGGCCGTCGCAGACGTGGGTCGCCGTGTCGAGCGGGACCACACGCCGCCCGCTGGCCTCGAGACGCCGCCGGAGGGTGCGGGCGAGGGAGTCGCCCAACCAGTGGTCCGACTCAGCCGCCTCTTGGCGAGTCAAAGGCAGAATCACAAGAACGGGGGACGATTCCTTCACAGGACCTCGGGCTCAAGGGAGCGCCAGTCTAGCCAGACTAGGGGCGGGATCCCACCAGCCAGGGGAGGAAGAGAAACAAGGGATATGAACAGGGAAACAGGGAACGGAAACAGAGAATAGAGACCACCCCGAGGCCCGAAGGCGCGCGTCGATTCCCTGTGGCCCTCTTTCTCCCCGCGAGGGCAGGGAGGCTCCCGAGAGGCCTTTCGGCGCAGCCCCGGGGCGGGCGGGGGTAAACCCCGCCCCTACCCAGATCGTGTCGTGAATCCCCCGGGAGGAGGTCGACTCGAGGCGCGTACGTGATCTGTAGGGTGCGGGGCTTACCCCCGCCCCTACCAAAGCGTGTTCCCACGGCCTCGGGGGCGTGCCACGGTCGCTTGCGGGCGTCTGCGAGCGATCTGTAGGGTGCGGGGTTTACCCCCGCCCGACGCCTGTCCCGGAGGGACGGACGGCTCCATCACCCAGGCTCTTCCTCCTCGATGACCGGAAAGGGATTGGGGCGAAAGCGATCCGCGACCCACCAGGAGAGCGGCAGGGCGAGGTAGTAAGGGAACGCCGTCTGCCAGAAGAAGTCGGGGTTCGGACCCGTGCCGTAGAGCGCCATTCCCCCGAGCAACACCGGCAGGCAAAGACCTCCGCTGAGGAGCCAGCTCAGGAAGAGCCTCACTGCGAGGCTCTTCTGCGTGGCGTGGCACAAGAGCGCCGCGAGCAGGCAGAGCCCAAACTGGACGTTAGACCAGGCCCGGAGCGGGACCGTCCCGAGCATGGGGAAGAGCGTTTGATCGTTCAGGGCGAAGGCCAGGACGACGTCGATCAGGAGCGATCCCCCCACAAGGAGCGCCGTGCTCACGAGCACGATCCACGCCGCGCCAGCCTTGGGCCCCGTTCGTCCCGCCCGGACCCGAGCCCAGAGGAGACACGCAACCCCGCTCTGGAGGCCGATCAGCGCCCCCCGGATCGCACCCCAAGCCCAGGCCGGTAGCCCGTGGAGCTGAAAGGTCGGGCCGAGTCCAGTCCACTCGTTCGCAGCCGCGAGGCCCCCCGCGAGCGCGCAGCCGAGCGCCCCCGCGAGCGCCCACACCACCCAAGCCGCGCGGGAAGAAGGAGGAGGCCGGGGAGCCTCAGACGGCCCGAAGACGCCGGCCTGGTCCTCGACCAGCTCCCCCGAAGGGAGACCGTCGGGACCGACGCCCTCGCTCACTGCGGCTCCTCGGCGAGACGCTCCCCGTGCCGGCCCGCTCCGGCGGCGAAGCGGGCGGCTCCCCCGCGCCCCTCGGCCTGGAGCGAGGCGTAACCCTCGCGAAACTCGTTCTCGATCGCGGCCTCCAAGGGGAGATCCAGCCCCGCGTAGACCGAGCGACGGTCGCTTCGCAGACAGGCCTGAGGGAGGGCCGCCAGCTCATGCGCGAGGGCCTCGGCCGCCGCACGAGCCTCGCCGGTCGGCACGACTCGATTCGCGAGCCCGATCCGCTCCGCCTCGCTCGCGCTGACCGCGCGCCCGGTCAGGATCAAGTCGAGCGCGCGCGAGAGGCCGATCAGGCGAGGCAGACGCACCGTCCCGCCGTCGATCAGCGGAACCCCAAACCGACGACAGAACACGCCCAGGGTCGCGTCCTCCTCGACGACGCGCAGGTCACACCACAGCGCGAGTTCGAGCCCGCCTGCGACCGCGTAGCCGCTCACGGCCGCGATCACGGGCTTGTCGAGCTGCATTCGCGTCGGCCCCAAGGGCCCGTCGCCGTCCGGCTCGACGCGGTTTTCGCGGCCCGCACCGATCGCCTTTAAGTCGGCTCCCGCGCAGAAGTGGCCGCCTTCTCCCCAGAGCACAGCCACCAACGCCTGCTCGTCGGCTGCGAAGGCCCGAAACGCGTCGGCCAACGCGTCGGCCGCCTCGCGATCGACGGCGTTCCGAACCTCGGGCCGAGCCAGGATCACCGTCGTCACCGGACCTTTTCGCTCGACGCGGACGTTCACTGGCGGGACCGGGTCGTGGCCCTCACGAGGCCGAGGCCTCGGTCTGGAGCTCGAGACTGAAGATCATGTCGTCGCCCTCGGCGCTGACGCTCAAGACCCCGCCGGCGCGGAGGAGGAGGACCCGAGCCACCGCGAGCTGAGCCGTCCCAAGAGACTCCTGGGCCTTGAGAAGGTCGCCCACCACCCCCGCCGGATCGAGGAGGTCTGGGACCCGCTCCGCAGCCCCTGGGGCTGCGTAACGCAAGATCAAGCGGGTCACGCCGTCGCGAGCGTCGCCCACGAGCCGAAGCGGGCCGCGCGCCTCGCTGCGCGCGAAAGTGATCAACCGGTCCATGCCGCGCTGAAACAAGTAGGGGTCGGCCTGAGCCTTGAGACCCGGCACGAGGGCGGTCTGGAGCTGGGGCTGCTCGAGGGCCGCCCTGGCGTCGCCGAGCCGACCCGAGGACCGGGCCTCGCTCCCCGCGGTGAGGACCTGCTCGACTAGGATCTCGACCCGCAAGACTTGAGCCTGGGCGAGGCCCACGATCTCGATCGTGGACATGGTCAGCCGCCGGCTCCGATCGAGCGCGACGACCACACCGATCAACTGGGCCGCAGCGCCGAGGATCCCCAGGTCTCGGCCCGCCGTCTCGGTCCCGTCCGCGTAGAGAGCCCCGATCTGGTGCCCCTGGGCATAGATCGGCGCCGCGACGGCGCCGCCCGCCTCGACGACTTCACCCGAGAGGGTCCGCCGAAGCAGCTCGGCCTGGACCGGAGCGTCCCGAGTGATTCCCTCGCCCACAGAGGCCCCGCCGAGGCCCGCGCCCTGGCCGCCTTGGTGCCGCTGGAAGTAGAGCGCCCGGTCCCCCGAGAGCCCGGCCCGAACCTGGTCCAAGATCCCCTCAATCGCAGACGACGGCTCGAGTTCGCCCGCCGCCAAGAGCAGGCCCTCCAACCGATTGGCAGCGCCCCCGGTCCGGACCGCGCGCAGCGCGACCGACGAAGTCTCGCTCCGATCTACCGTGTCGGAGCTGATCCCGCTCGTCGAGCCCCCCTCGATCAAGGGAATGTCCTCGAGCCGAATCGCAGCCGGCTCGGAGCGAAAGACCATGATCGCGCGACCGATCTTGATCAGGTCCCCCGAGCGGAGCGGAGTCTGCTCGATCCGCTCTTGGTTGACGTAGGTCCCGTTCGTGCTGTCGAGGTCCTCGACGATCACGATCCCGCTCTCGAGGCGAGTCACCTTGGCGTGGAACGAACTCGCCTTCGTATCGAAGATCGTGAGGTCCGCGTCCTCGGAGCGCCCGATCGTGATCGAACCGGTCACGCTCACAAACGCCCCCCGGTTCTCACCCTTCACCACAACTAGCTCAGCGGTCATGCGGCCTCCTAAACTGCTTTCCTCTTGAGAGGGTAGGGGCGGGGTTTACC
>JAESQQ010000891.1 GCA_016765095.1 Planctomycetota bacterium
GAAACCGCCACCCCCGGCGGGGGGAGAAGGCGCGCCAAAGGGGTCGGCTGCAGGGGGGGCTGCGGGGGCCCCGAAGGGGTCGGCTCCTCCGAAGGGATCGCCTCCTCCGAAGGGATCGCCGCCTGCAGGAGCCCCGCCTCCAGGAGCCATGCCTCCGGGAGGCATGCCCCCAGGAACCATGCCGGCGGGAGCCCCGAAGTTGGCCGGGGGAGCGGCGAAGGGGTTCGCCGCGGGGGGTGGACCCGCGAACGGATTCGCCGGCTGACCCGCCGCAAACGGATCAGCACCGCCTGGCGGCTTGTCTCCGTAGTCGATATCGAAGTCAAAAGGATCGTTGGGAGGCATGGGCCAGCCCTCGTAGGCGGGAGTCTTGGGTGGATGAAGAGCACGATTGCTCAAAGCCACCCTGTTGGACGCCAGGCGCCGCAAACCGTCACCAACGGCGCCCAGACGGCGTGCTCAAGATAGCACCGCCCAGAAGGCCCTGCAAGGAAGGGGAGCAGGCGGGGCAGGCGTCCAACTCCTTTGTACGCAGGTATTAACGTTGCGTCCGAGGGTTTGACATGCCGAGTCAACCCGTGATAACTTTCGCGTCCCTGGAGGGTACCTCTACCCTATGGCTGAACGCGCACCATCACAATCGGGCCGCCGCATCTCGCTCTCAGCAGATGAGGTTCAGTTCTTCAATCGACAGCTCGCGTCGATGGCCCGGCTCAATATGCCCATCGCCAAGGGACTCCGAATTTTGTCCCGCGACGTCGCAAGCGCCGACTTCAAGGCGCTCATCGAGTCGGTTCAGCAGGACCTCGACGAAGGCCTGACCCTCCAAGAGGCGCTCTCGAAGTACCCAGACACTTTCTCGGCGCTTCAGCTCCAAGTCATTAAGGCCGGCGAATCCACAGGCAACCTGGCCTTGATCCTCGAGGAGTTGAACGCTCACAACCTCTCGATGAAGAAGATCAAGAGCCGGGTCCTCGAAGCGGTCACCTACCCGGCCCTGATCGGGAGCGTAATGTTCGGGTTCTTGATCTTCTTCCTCTACTTCGTCGCGCCTAACTTTCAGAGCATGCTCGAGAAGCGCGCCTCCGCTGTGGGCACCGCCAACGAGCTGCCCCCACTCACGCGGCTCCTGTTCGGCGCCAGCGACCTCGTCCAAAACCCACTCATCTTGGGCGGAATCCTCACCCTCGCGCTCTTTGTGGCCGTGTTTGGCATTCGCAAAATCATCAAGATGGGTGACGAATACGACGACTTCCTGTTCGGACTCTGGCTCTTTGGTCCCCTGTTCGAGCGAGCGGCGCTGATGAAGGTCACGCGCACCATGCGTGACCTGCTGCGCAATGGGATCTCGATGGTCGAGACGCTCCGCCTCGCCGGAAACACCGTCGGCAAGAACCGAATCCAGGACAAGCTGACTCAGCTCCGATTGGCGGTCGAGGAGGGCGGAAGCTTCTCTCGCAACTTGGCTGGCGGTGACGTGTTCCCAGACACGATGGTCTGGAAGCTCCAAATGGCTGAGGAGAAGGGCATCGTCGAAGACGCCTTGGAGGAACTCGCCGGCGAGTTCGAGGTCGCCGTCGACGAGCGCACGACGCTGATCACCAAAGTCCTCTCCCCGGTGATGATGATCGTGATGGGAGGGATGGTGTTCCTGATGTTCATGGCGTGCTTCCTGCCGCTCACCAAGATGAGCTAGCGCATGGACGTTCAGGAACTGGAGGACGTCAGCCTCGAGGACTTCTCCGTCCAGATCGGGACCTTGATCAGCCACGACGGATTTCGCATCTCTGAACTCTGCGATCGAATCCTCAAGAAGGGGGTTCTCTGCCGCGCGAGCGACATCCATATCGAGCCGAATCGCGAGGGCGTCCGGATTCGCTACCGGATCGACGGCGTGTTCCATGACGCCGCCTACCTCCCAGCAGAGCTGCACGATCAGCTCGTCTCGCGGATCAAGGTCCTCGGTGACCTCCTCTCCCACCGTCGCGAAATCGTCCAAGAGGGACGAGTGCGAGTCAAGATCGGGGACTCCGAATCCGACCTCCGGATCTCAGTCGTCCCGACGGTCGCGGGCGAAAAAGTCGTGGCGCGGGTCTACTCGGTGCACAACGCGACCCAAGACATCAGCCAGATCGGCTACACGGGGCCCATGTTGCGGCGGGTCCGGAGCATTCTGTTCGACCTGGAGGGGCTGTTCTTGCTCTGCGGGCCCTCGGGTTCGGGCAAGACGACGACGCTCTATGCGCTCCTCAACGAGATCCAGCGCGAATTGGACGCTTATGCCTCGATCATCACGATCGAGGACCCCGTCGAATACGAGTTCGGCAAGTGGTCGCAGATGCAAGTCAACCGTCAGGTCGGCCTCGACTTCGCCGCAGGCCTGAGGGCCTCGCTCCGCCAAGACCCTGAGGTGATCATGGTCGGCGAGATCCGCGACCGCGAAACAGCCGAAGTCGCCCTCCACGCTGGCTTGACGGGCCACCTCGTGCTCAGCACCCTCCACGCCGGCTCTGCACCCGAGACCGTGACTCGCCTCGTCAACATGGACCTCGAGCCCTTCGTCGTCGCCTCAGCGCTGACTGGCATCATTGCCCAGCGGCTCCTGCGCCGGGTGTGCATGAACTGTCGAGAGGAGGCTGAGGTCGATCCGGCCAAGATCACCCTGATTCGTCGGCTGATGCGCCGAGACGACACCCCGCTGACCTTCTACACCGGAAAGGGCTGTGAGGCCTGTCAGTTCTCGGGCTACCTCGATCGTCTCCCAGTCGCGGAGTTCCTCGACATTGACGAGGAGGTCCGAGCCATGATCCTCAACAAGGCGCGGACCTCTGAGATCCTGCAAATGCTACTCAAGCGCGGCTGGAAGACGCTGCTCGACGACGGCCTCGAGAAAGCGGCCGCTGGCCTGACGACCTTCGAGGAGGTCCTTCGCTCGATCAGTCTCCGTGAGGTCCTGTGAGAGTCGGATCGAACAGGCACGGATCGAACAGGCACGGATCGCACAGGCGCGGATTCGCGATCGCCGACTTCTTGGTCGGAACTGCGATCTTCGCCGGCGCGCTGGTCGGGTTCACGACCCTCAGCCAGAGCAAGTTCGACGTCATCCACCAGGCGAGCGCGGAGCAGGTCGCGCTGAGCCGACTTGAGTTCGAGATCGACAAGCTGCGGCGGGTTGGACTCCCCGGCGCGCCCAACCCCGCCAAGACGGATCCCGATGGTTTCCAGCCGGTCCGAAGCGAGACCGTCAAGCTCAAGGGCTTAGGCCCTGGCACACTCACGATCAGCGCCCGGCCTCTCGTGAGCCGAAACGCCGCCAATCAACGCGTCCTCGACACAGACCTCTACGAGGTGCGCGTCAAGCTGGTGTGGACCGACGGACACAGAGGCCTCTCGACGATCCTCCCGCGGAGGCGCAAGTGATCGCTCGCCGCCGCGGATTCACGCTCATTGAGCTCGTCATTTACATGGCCCTCTGCAGCGTCGGGCTCGCCACGTTCCTCATGATCGAGGTCGGCGCCCGCCAAAGCCTGACCCTCCAGGGAGCGATCCTCGACCTCGAGGAGGAGGGTCGTCGCTACCTCAACGCCTGGCGCGGTGACGTCGAGGCTGCCCAGCAGGTCCTCGTCAGCAAGGACCGGGTCGTGGTCGTCCGACTCGACGGCCACACGGTCGTCTACACCCAGGGAAGTCGCGTTGAGACCGACGCAAAAGGCAAGAAACTGGGCGTGGACTGGTTCCCACGAACCTCGAAGCTCGAGTTCGAGCTTCGCGGGCGAGAGCTCAAGGCGACCCTCGAGATTCGCCGAAGCCTCGGCCAAACAGCGCTCACGAGGACCTATCGTCGCGTGGCGACGCCTCGACTCGCTGCGGCCGTGGTCAAGAAGGGCAAGGCCCCATGAGCGCAGATCGCGAACGCGGAGGAATGTTCACCTTCGCCAGTCTGTTCCTCTCGACCTTGCTCTTGCTCAGCGCAGGCCTCCTGACCGACGCCAGCCGGAACACCTACCGCAACGCAACCGCTTCCTCGCGGCGAAGCGATCTCCGCGAGGCTGCCTTCGCCGGCGGAACCTGGGGCGTGACCAAAGACGCCGGCGAATCGCCCAAGGCGCTCGCGGGACGGCTTGAGCTCTCCGGCTGCAAGGTGAAGGTCGAGACCAAGCGCGACGCCCAAGGCCGCCTGATCGTGATCAGCCGTGCCACGAATGGGATCGGCGAGTCGGTCGGGTTTGAGCTCCGCTACTCGGCCAAGAAGATCCTTGAGCACTACAAGTTGCTCCCCCTCCTCAAGACGCCGAAGAAGGGTCCAGGCGGTCGCTAGCTCGGGCCGCTAGCGCGGTTTTCGCGCCACGAGCAGCAGCTCGGTGACTTGGTGGTTGCTGTCACCTTGTCCTGAGTGGAGGAGGCCTCGAGTCTCGAGCCGAACGTCCCGATAGGCCGCCCGCGCTAAGTCGAGGAACCCCTCCCTAGCCTCTGCGGGGCTCGCGCCGCGCTCCGTCTGAACCTTGAACCAGAGCCCGTTCTCCTGCGCGTAGCTGAGCACGAGCGAGGCTCCCCGGGCGGCGGTCTCTTGACAGAGCGCGCGGAGCTCGGCGTCAACGCCTCGCCGGTGGCAGAAGGGCGACTGGTGTCGCTCCCCAATCACGGGATAGCGACCCTTGGTGGTCTTCCCTCGGCTGACTTGGAGCTCGGGGTAGTCGTAGCGAGTGAGGACCTCGAGCACGTGATAGAAGCGCGAGTAGTTGTCTGCCGTGTAGGGCGGATCGGCATAGACGACGTCGATCAAGTCGAGGGCGCCTGACGCGTAGAGCGTGCGCCAATCCGCGCAGCTCGCGCGGGACCCCTCGTGAGGGTCGGTCTGGCGGCAAGTCGTTCGGATCGCATGGCTGAAGGCCAGGACTCGCGAGGGGATCGAGACCGAGCGACGCTGGAGGACTGCGAGGACCTCGGCGTCGCGGACGAGACCTCGCGGCTGACAGAAGTGGCTCGTCGCCGAGGTCGTGACGCTCGCCGCGTGCAGCAAGGCCGCCAGGTAGTGACGCCGCTTGGCCGCAGCGCCTCGCCCGCTCAATTGGTCGATCGCATAGCGAAGGCTGTCGAGGTCGACGGCTTGGCGAAGCCCGAGGTAGACGTTGGGGTAGTAGCTCGAGCAGAGGTGGTAGGGGAACGTCGAGGGCGCTGCTCGGCGCGCCATGATCGCCCCGCGCTCGAAGAGGCCTGCGGCGTCTCGGAAGGGCCCGCTCGGTCGGGCGTCGTTGGCTTCGCAGAAAGTCGGTGTGCTCTGAAGCGCGAAGGTCCGGTAGGCCCCGGCCCGAAGCTGCGCGTCCACCGGCAGCCGGCGCCGAGCCGGAGGCAGCTCGGGCGCTAGAAAGAGCCCAGCCTGATTGGGATCCTCCTGGCGATCGCGTGCGGCGACTTCCAATCCGGACGCGCGCAAGAACGCGTCCTCGACCGCTGCGGCGGGTCCCAGCTGGCTCAAGAGGGCGTCCCGATTCCGTCGATAGGCCGCCCCCAGATCAGCCTCTGGGTCGAGCGTCTCCAGGACCCGGCGGCTCGCTCGATCGTGCTCGAGGTAGGCCGCCGCGACGGCCTGAGCGTAGGCCTGGACGTCGTTCGCCAGGACCCGATACCGCCCACACAGAGCGGTCGAGACCGAAGCGGTCCCGCTCATGAGATCGCACACCGCGCGCCCGCGAGGGCTCGCGCTCGCGACTGCAGCCGCGATCGAGTCAGTCAGGCGAGTCTTCGCGCCCATGTACCAGAGAGTCCGCATCCTTCGCCTATCGGACGCCTGGGGGGGCAAAAATTAGGGAAACCCGCAGGATGTTTCCCAAGCGCCGCGACCTCGATCGGGAGGAGGGGGGAGAACACGGGATATCAACAGTGAATAGCAACGGGAGCGAGAATGGAGACCACTCCGAGGCTCCTGCACGGTGCGCGCGCACCTGCGCAACCGCGTCGCGAAGGCGCTGCGCGCGAGTCGATTCCCTGTTGCCGTGGTTATTCCTCTGTTGATATTCCGTGTTCAACACTCCTCCCCGCATCGGCCAAAGTCCCTGTGTCGAGGTCCCACGAGCGCGCCGGCGTGCTGCAGGCCCTCTCGCGCCCCCATGACCACGAGACCCTCCCCACGGCTATCATCCGCGCCATGGTTGCAGAGCTCCCCACCGCCTTCTGCGCGGCCCTCAAAGACTCCCTCGGCGAGCGCTTCGACCGCAGCGCGGTTGGGCGAGAGGCTTACGCCCGAGATCTCTCAACGCTTGGTCACCTCGGGCTCGCCGACGCCCTAGACGGCGCTTCGCCGCCTCCTTTCGCCCAGCCACCCCAAGGCATCGCACGTGTGACGAGCGTGGAGGAGGTCCAGGCCGTGACCCGGCTCTGCCGGGAGCACTCCGTGCCCTTGATTCCCTTCGGAGCCGGCTCGGGAGTCTGCGGGGGGATCCTCGCGATTCGGGGAGGGATCACGCTCGATCTCAAAGGCCTCGCTGACCTCGAGATCGATCACCGCTCGCTGCTGATCACGGTCGGACCGGGCTACAACCTCCAGCTCCTCGAGGACCGGCTCCAGCGCGAGGGACTGACGCTCGGCCACTACCCCTCCTCGATCACCTGCTCCACGATCGGAGGCGCAGTCGCAGCCCGCGGAGCTGGCCAGCTCTCGACGCGCTACGGCAAAGTCGAAGACATGGTGGTCACGCTGGACGTCGTCCTCTCTTGTGGAACTCGAGTCTCGACGGGTCCCAAGGTCCCCCGAGCGGCGACGGGACCCGACTGGGCCCAGCTCTTCACGGGCAGTGAGGGCGTCTTGGGCACGATCACGAGCTGCACCCTCCGGGTCCACAGGCTCCCTGCCTTGAGGCTGTTTCGGAGCTACTCCTTCCCCACCTTGGAGCTGGCTCTGGAGTCGGCTCGCCTCGCCCTCCAGCGCGGGGTCCGGCCCGCCGCCCTTCGGCTCTATGACCCGCTCGACACGTTGCTCGTGGCTCGCTCCAAGGACGCCCCCCCGCTCGCGCCGACCGAGAAACCCGTCTCGGGCGCCTGGCCGCTCTCCCTCCTCTCGTTGCGAGGACTCAAGGAGGCCCTGGGGCGCGCGCTCCCGGACCTCAAGGAGCACGCCGAGCGAGCCCTGCTGAGCAAGCCCGAGTGGATCAACTCCCTGACCGCCACTCTGCCTGGAGTCGGCTGCCTGATGATCCTGACCTTCGAAGGTGAGCCGAGCCTAGCCCGCGCCGAGGAGGCTCTGTTCGACGAGGTCGCGAAGACCCAGTCGGGTGTCGCCCAAGGACCGGAGTCCGCAGAGCGCTGGTGGCGCAATCGAATCTCGGTCAGCTTCAAGCAGAGCGGCGTCTACGCCATGGGGGGCTTTGTGGACACAATGGAGGTCGCGACCTCTTGGTCGCGCCTCATGGAGCTCCACGACTCGGTTCGAGCCGCGCTCTCCCCTCATGCCCTAGTCATGGCCCACTTCAGCCACGCCTACGCCGAAGGCTGCAGCATTTATTTCACCTTCGCCGCCCTTAGAGACGACCCGGCCGCGACCCGGGAGCGCTACGAGGCCTGCTGGCGAGAGGGACTCGCGGCGGCCGTGGCGGCGGGGGCCTGCGTCAGCCACCACCACGGCATAGGCCTCCTCAAGGGCGAGGCGCTCCGAGCCGCCCAGGGAGACCTGCACAGCTTGGTGTTTCAGCCGATCAAGAGCGCCCTCGACCCCTCCAACCTCCTCAACCCCGGTAAGCTCGGGCTCCCGTGACCCTCCGCACCCTCCTGGCTTTGTTCTTGTGCGCTGCGCTCGCGGCCTGCGCCAGCGACACCCCAGAGCCCGCCCCGGCGCCCGCTCCGACGCCAACCCACACAACGACTCAGCCAAAGGCCAGCCCCGCGCCAGCGCGGCCAAAGCGCCGGCGTCCGGCTCGCCCCAAGCCCAAGTCCACCACCCGAGCCAAGCGCCCCACGGCCACGGTTCGGATCACGGGAGGAACCTTCGGGAGCGACGTTCGCCGGTTCAGGAAGGGAGACCTCGTTGAGGTCCAGCTCGCCCGCAACCGCTACCTGCGGGGCTGGCTCGAGAAGCTGACCCGCGGCCTGTTGACCATGCAGCAGGAGCCGCGCCCCCGCAGCGGGCGCAAGCGGATTCGCCTCAAGCCAGGGCAAGTCCGCGAGTTGACCCTCCTCTACCGACCCGTCCTCCCGGCACGGAAAGACCCAACCCGGGGGCCACCGACGGCCGAGGAGAGCTGGCTCGAACAGCACGCCCCCGACATGATCGTGGGGAAGCACCCGCTCGTGCTCTGGAACACGCGCTTCCTCCACAACGTCCCGCTCCTTGTTCGTCGTCCCCTCACGATCAACGGGCTCAGGATCGTGGACCGCAAGCACCGACGAACCTACTTCGGCACCGGGAGCCTCCCTCAGTCCCTCTACGCCGGCGACGAAGTCAAGGTCCTGGGCGCGACGCCTGGCTACCAGCATGCTCCGCGCGGCGTCCCCGAGCCAAGCCTCGGGCGGGTCTACCTCTACCTCGTCAAGCGGGCCGACACGATCTGGCCCGTGTCCTCCCTCGATCGACTCCACCCTTCCGACCTCAACCCCGAGAGCGTCAACCGCTACCTCAAGCACGAGCCAGTCACGCTCGTCGTCCGCCGCCCGGGAGAGCCGCCGATCTTGATCGCACGCCGAAAGGCGAGCGAGCTCCGCGCCTATCGCAAGCGCCTCGATGCGATCCCCGAGCCTCAGGCCATGAGACGGCTTCGCGCTAGAAACGACGCTAGCGTGGCCAAAGCCGAAGCCGAGATCCGCAAGATCTACGCCTTGTTCGAGCTCGAAGAAGTCGCGCTCGAGCACCGGATCTCAGTCCGCTTCGAGCTCCCGGCCGCGATCGAGGGCAACCTCCGCATGCTCCGCTACGAGCGGGAAATCGGATTGGATTGAGCCCCGCCGCACAGAAAGCCGTACCCCACGCCACGCAGCTCCGCTACTGCGTATGGGAGATCACGCTCCGCTGCGACCTCTCCTGCGGCCACTGCGGCTCGCGGGCTGGCAAGGCCCGCCCCGACGAGCTCAGCACCGAGGAAGCCCTCGACGTCGTGCGCCAGCTCGCTGAGCTCGGCTGCAGCGAGGTCACCCTGATCGGCGGCGAAGCCTACCTTCGGCCTGACTGGACTCAGATCTCACGGGCCGTCAAGGACGCTGGAATGCTCTGCACGATGACGACCGGCGGGCGAGGGATCACCCCCGAGCGCGCGCAGGAGGCCTTCGACGGCGGTCTCGACAGCCTCTCGGTCTCCATGGACGGGCTAGGCGAAACTCATGACCGCCAGCGAGGAGTCAAGGGCAGCTGGGAGTCCGCGCGGGACGCTATCCATAACTTAAGGGCCGTCGGGCTCGACGTCTCGGTCAACACCCAGATCAATCGCCTAACTTTTGGCCAGCTCGACGGGCTCCTCGACCACTTGATCGAGTGGGGCTGCTTCGCTTGGCAACTCCAATTCACCGTCCCTATGGGACGCGCTGCCGACAACTGGGAGTGGCTCCTCCAGCCCTACGAACTCCTCGACGCGGTCCCCAAGGTCGCCGAGTTGAAGAAGCGCGCCGCCAAACACGAGATTCGGGTTTGGCCAGGGAACAACGTCGGCTACTTCGGACCTCACGAGACCGAACTCCGCGGAGAGACGTTCTCGCGCGGGCACACCCCCGGCTGCACTGCTGGGCTCTACACCCTGGGGCTCGAAGCCGACGGCAAGGTCAAGGGCTGCCCGTCCCTCCCTTCTGCGGACTACACCGGCGGGAACGTCCGCGAGTCCTCGATCCGAGAGATCTGGGACACCGCCGATCCCCTCCAGTTCGCGCGGGACAAGCGCGACCACACCTGGGGCTACTGCGGGGAGTGCTACTACTCCCTTGAGTGCCGGGGCGGCTGCACCTGGACCGCGCATGTGTTCTTCGGCAAGCCCGGCAACAACCCCTACTGCCACCACCGGGCGCTCGAGCGCCAGCGCGCAGGGCTCCGCGAGACCTTCCGGCCCGTCAAGAAGGCCCCCGGCGTGCCCTTCGACTACGCCCTGTTCGAGCTCGTCCTCGACGAGATCCCAGGCGGGCGCCCGCTGCCAGTCGTGAGGAGCTGAGATGCCGCTCTTGCCCTGCCCCCGCTGCGAACGCCACATTCGAGCCGACGAGGCGAAGTGCCCCTTCTGCTCAAACGGGCTCAGCAAGGCCGGTTGGGCCGGAGCCGCCGCGCTCGGGTTGGCCGTCCTGGCCGGCTGCCCCGCGCA
>JAESQQ010000892.1 GCA_016765095.1 Planctomycetota bacterium
CGGCCGCGTAGGTCACTACGCTTGCCCTCAGCCTGCCTTGCCTGCGACGCCGAGTCCTGCGCGAAACACTGAAGTTATTCTTCCGCCCCTCCTTACTCCGGAAGGTCGCCGTCCATCTCGAAGCTGTCGAAGAAGGCCTTCTCGATCGCCGGGTCGTAGGAGTCGTGCCAGGCCTCGTAGAGCAAAATGTAGACTCGAGATTGCTCGCGCATCACGACTCGAATCGTGATCTTGCGGTTCTCCTTCTTCGAAGTCACGACCCCCTGGACCGCGGGTTGATCCTGGAACTCAAGCTCTTCGATCTCCCCCTTGCGCTGCTTGGGGTTTGGGATCGCCTCCACGAGTCCCTGGAACTCCATGGTGAGAAGCTGATAGATCTCGTCGCCGAGGTCGGCTTCTCGCACGCCCTCGGGCAGGTCGTAGTAAGCGACCATGAATCCGCACTTCTTGAGCTTCAACTCGCTCTTGAGGGAGTGGACCCGAACCCCCGTGCCGGGCGCCCCGTTCTCCGTCGTCTTGCTCATTTGTCCCGGCATCCGGACCGAGAAACAGCCCTCGCTCGAGGAAACAGCGACGAGGTCGGCGGCGGTGAATTTCGTGTTGTTGCGCACGAACTTCGCGCCGGCCGCCAGGACCAGCAGCACGCCCACGACTCCCACAAACGCCATTACCAGAGGCTTAGGACCCTTCGAACCGCCGACCGGGCGCCTCGAGGCACGAATCGGATCCGGCCTGCTGGGGCCTCCTGGCACCCCGATTCGCCTGGGCCGCACGGCGGGCTCGTAGTCAGCCTCGGAGCCTTGTTCAGGATTAGCGCCGTGGGGTCGGCTCGGACGATCGCTGCGTGAGGGGGTGTCGTTCATAGCTACAAGAAGGATAGGAGGGGAGGATCTTCCGAGCCACCCTTGTCCAATCGCCGCGTGATCTCGTAACGGGTTCGCCCGCCCAAACGGTCCCCCGAGAGGGACGCCAGCGCGGACTAACCTGCGGCCTTGCCTGCGGCTGAGCGCAGCTCGTCAGCGAGGTTCGAGAGGTAGTTCAAGCGCGGCTCGATCAAGGCGGCCTTGTCGAGGAAGGCGTCGAGGCGCTTGTCGCCCCAGCCCTTGTCCGGCCGGTCGTCGCGGAGGTGCTCGCCGAGGGCTCGACGGGCCTCCTTCTGTCGGCTCGCGTTGACGGCCCCCTGGGCGGCCTGCTTAGCCTTGTCGATCGCGCCCGCAGCGGCGGCCTTCATGCGACCTAGGAAGCCGCCCTTGCCGCCCTTGCCGCCCTTGCCGCCCTTGGCTGGCTCGGCCGGAGCGAGGGAGGCGCCCTCTGCCTCCAGCGCGTCCAGTGCCGCGAAGGGGTCCTCGTTGCCCGCCGACTTGGCCGCCTTCTGGATCGCCTTCTTGCGGGGTCGGTCCTCCAAGATCGCGTCCACGAGCTGCGCTTCTTTGGAGTCGAGCTTGGCCCGATCGCCTTCGAGTCCTTCTAGGACGAGTCGGAGCCGCCCCGCGAGCGCCTCGCGGTACCGAATCAGGCCGACGCCCTCGAAGTTCCCACGCTGGGCTTTGACCCCATCCCGATCGAAGGCCCGCTTCATGACGCCGCACTGGGTGTCCATTCGGCGGAGATCACCGATCAAGTCACCCTCGCGATCGAACTTGATCGCGCCCGCGAAGGACTCCTTGGCCTTGTCGTAGTGCTGCGCGAAGTAGAGCCCATGCGCGGCCCAGTTCGCGAACTGCTGCTTGTCGGCGGGCTTGAGCTTGCGGGCCGCGAGCGTCCCCCGGGTCACGCCCAGCAGCATTTGGACCCCGCCCGCGTAGACGTTCTTCTTGCTCTCGACGTCCTTGACGGTCTTGCCCCAGAAGGAGCCCTCCTCGTCGGCGGCCGCTTCGGCCAGGAGCCAGCGCACGAGGCCCTGGGCGAGGTGACGTTCAATGCTCGCACCCAAGGGCAGGTCTGCGAACTGGACCGAAGCCGGGTAGCTCTTCCAAGCCTTGGCGACTTGAGCCGAGAGGTCGTCGGTCCCCTTGTCGCACTCGATCGCGAGCATCAACAGAAACGCGAAGGGCTCCTTGGGGTGCGCCTTGGAGATCACTTTGGCTGCGGCCTTGATCTCGTCGTAGTCACCGCCGTGGAACGCGTGATCTGCCCGCGCCAAGAGAGCCTTCAAGCGCTCGCGATCCGACTCTCCCTCCCACTCGACCTGGCAGGCGACTGCGTTTGCGGAAACGTCGTGCGGGAAGGCCTTGAGCGCCCTCTTCGCCATTTCGCGAGCCTTGTCGAGGTCGCCGCTCAAGAAGTAGCACCGCGCCAGCCCGCCCCGGGCAGCCCCTTGGGCCACGGGGCCCTCGGCCCCCTTGACGGCGGCCTTAAACAGCTTCTTGGCCTGAGCCAGCTCCTCGGTGTCGCCGCTCCGAGCGTAGCGCCCCAGGGCCCGCTCTCCGGCCCGAGCCGGGTTGGTGTCGTCGTCGTCCGCGCTCGCGCCGCCTTCGTCCCCAAACCGAATCGAGAGCGGAGCCTCCTCTGCCTCGGCCGTGGGGTCCCCCATGTCCATCGTGAGGTTGTCGAGGTCGAGGTCAGCGAGGTCCGGCCCGCCTTCGTCCTCCTCCTCCTCGTCGGCGGGCAGGAGGCCCGGTCCCTCGTCGGAGCCGGGCATCATCAGCCCCTCGTCGGAGCCGGGCATCATCAGCCCCTCGCCCGAGTCGGGCATCATCAGCCCCTCGCCCGAGTCCTGGAAGTCGAGGCCGTCACCGCTCGTCGTGGGCCCCCCGGTGGGGTCGCTCAGCGTGAGCTGACGGGCCTCCGAATCGGGAATGTGCTCTGGCACGACCGCCATCGGCTCGGGCTCGGCCTTCCTCGAGCCCTTGCGGCTCGAGCCACTGCTTCGCTCTCGGCGAGCGCTCGACTTCCTCTCGCTGCGGGCCGAGCTCGAGCGCTCAGGCCGCGCGCCGCTCTTGCTGCTGCGGTGAGAGCCCGTGGGCTCGGCCGAGTCGCCCTCTTCCCGCTTGGCCGACTTCTTCGCGAGCACGTCCTTGAGACGGCGCACGAAGCGAACGAACTCCTTGTCCCCGAGCGCTGCGTGCGCGCCCTTGAACAACCCGCGCCGATCCAGCTCCTCGTGGTCGCTCGGGTCGAGCGTGACCCCGATCTTCTTGAGCCCTCGCGGTCCCTTGTTCCAGAGCGTGACCCCGATCTTGGCGAGCTTGGCCTCGAGTTTCTTAGCCTTCTCGTCTCTCTGCTCGAGGCGAGGTATGGCTCTGATCATGAGGCTGCGGGTGTCGCGAGCCATGTGCTCCTCCCGGGCGATCGCCCGCGCGGACAACTATAGCTCGGACCAGGCTCGGGACCGACACCGAGCAAAAGAGGGCCTTGGCTCCTTACTTCTTCGACTCCGAGAGCAGCTTGAGCGACCACTCGAGCTTGGCTGCAAAGGCCGGGTCTGTGCTCGGCTCGATCTGGAGGTGCGCCGTCTGAATCGCGCCCGCTCTCCAGACACCCTTCACCGAGAAGGACTTGGGGTAGCCAGTCTGATTCCAGGTGTGGCTGGATTCGACCCGAACTCCTCGCTCGTCCGACGAGATCCACTGACATTGGATCGGCAGCCCGACCTCGCGCCGGCCGTCTTGGCGTGTCAGCACCGCGGGCACCTCCCAGCGCTCGCCGAGTTCAACCGGTTGGCGCGGGAGCCAGCCAAACACGCCGTTGAGGAACATCTGCAGGGACTCGTTGGAGAGCCAGAACATTCCTGCGTGACCGACCTCGGCCAGGGCCTGGACCAGCTCGGTCCCGCCCACCACGTAGCGGACCTCGCCAGTCTCTAGGTTCTGTTCGTACTCGCAGCTCCGGTTCAGGAGCGTAATCATTCCCCTAAAGGCGGGCTTGGTCCGAGAGGGCTGCTCAGAGTCGAACACGACGTAGCCGTTTCGCTGCGTGAGGCGCCCCGACAAGAACGTGACCTTGATTCGGGCGACGTTTCCCTCCACAGAAGTCACGACGTGACGAGAGCTCCACTCAAAATCTTGGGCGGCGACTGGAGAGAAGATGGTGCGCCGGAAGTGATAGCGCTGGATGTCGCCAAGCGCCAACTCGAGCGCCAGGACCCGGGCCCCAGAATCTGGGGTCGGGATCGGGGTTGGGGTCGGAGTCGGAGTCGGACTCGCGGCGACGGCGGCGCTCGAAGACTCCGATCCTCGAGGCGAGGCCAGCCAAATTCCGAGCGCGACGACGCCCAAGAGAAGCGCGAGCCCCGCTCCCGCGAGCGCCAGCGAGACGCGCGGAGTGTCGGCGCGCGTCTGAAGGGCCGCCACGAGCTCGACGCCGCTTGAGTAGCGCGAACTCGAATCCGGAGCGAGGCAGCGCTCCACGAGCCGCCCCAAGCCCGGCGAAACGTCTCCTCGCTTGGCGCGCGCATCGGTCTGCCCGCCGTAGGGAAGCTCGCCGGTCAGCGCTTCGTAACAGAGGAGGCCAAAGGCGAACACGTCGGTCCAGGGCCCAACCTCCCCGCCTGCTCGGGCCTGCTCGGGTGCCATGTAGGCGGGCGTCCCGACGACCGCGCCCGTCAGGGTCAGTCGCTCGAGGTCGAGGCTCTTCGCGACGCCGAAGTCGGTCAGAATCGGCCGCCCCTCCCTCGTCAGGAGCACGTTGGCCGGCTTGAGGTCGCGGTGTGTCGTCCCGAGCTCGTGCGCGTGCGCCAGGCCGCTCGCGACGGGGGTCAAGAGCTCGAGGGTCCGCTCCTCGCTTAGGGTTCCCTCGCGCTCGAAGAGCGACGCCAAGGTCCCCCCCTCCACCAAGTCGAGGAGCAGGTAAGGGGCCCCGCTCGCGAGGAGACCAAAGCCATGCACGGAGGCCACGTTGGGGTGGTGGAAGCGAGCCATGATCTCGCCTTCGCGTTGGAAACGCTGGCGAGCCTGATCGGTCTGGACCTCGAGGACTTTGGCCGCCATTCGGCCTGAAGTCCCGGGGACGCGGACTTCATAGACGGCGCCCGTCGCGCCGCGTCCGATCTCTCTTACGACCTTAAAGGGCTCCTCCACGGAGAGAGTATGGCAAGGGAGGTCGGGGGCCGCCCTAGATCCTCAGAGAACGCACTGGGGTCGGGGGTCAGCCCTGCTACGCAGCTAAGACCCCCTCGACACCCAACTCTTCCTAGTAAAGCGGAGCACGATTCTGAGCGAGGTCGCCTTCATGGTGGACGGGAGTCGTGAGATCACCCTCGTGGGCGACCTCTCAGAATCGTGGCCTCCGGTTTAGAACTCGAACTTGACGAGCAGCATGAAGCTTGGTCCCTCTTCGCTGCTCCCAAGGCCAAACAGACTGGCTCGGGTCCTTCCCTTCTCGGTGCGCTCAAGGGGGATCCCCGACGTCGAGAGGTTGATTCGAAAGGGCGTCCTGAAGTCCTCGACCAGCGGGAGCGGATCCGCCTGAGGCCAGGGCTCCGGGGCGCCAGGTCCAGCTCTGCCAGGCTCTTCGCTCTGCCACTTGATCTCTAGGCCCCCCAGCTTTCGGCGAGGCGCTTGATCGGACGAGGATTCGCTCGCCACCAGCAAGCTTTGGATCCGGCTGCGCTTCTCCTTGCACACTAGGACTCCGCTCACCCACACCTCACCCGTGGATGAAGTCTCCGTCTTTAGACCCTCGACCTCGACCGAGCCCCGAGGGCAGGAGGCCCCACCCTGAGTCCAGCAGTCGTGGTTCTTAGCTTCGCACCTCGCCCGGGTCCAGGGCTTCTCCCCGCTGGGGCTGCAAGCAGCCAGCAGAGCCTGCAAATCAGGCGGAGGCCGCTCACCCGCAGCCGGCTCAGCAGCGACACCGGGAGGAGCTTTGGGCGCGGCTTTGCAGCCAACGAGGAGAGTCAGAACGAGCGCGAGCGCGAGGGTGCAGTGCTTCACAGCGTCTCCTTGAAGAGGACCTGAGGCGGGCTTGACACCTGCCGCGAGACGAAGAGCAAAGGGGACTCCGCTCGCGCAGGTTCCGATCGACTAGACATAACCCTAGCGCACCTGGGTGACCCGCGCCCGCCCAGCGCTCTGGCGCGAGCACCACGAGTTGACCGCTTCGGCACGAGGATTGCTGCGTGCCTGGCGAGTCCCAAAGTCCCAAAGGAGGCCCCAAATGGCATCGACCTCGCACCCACGATCCCGCGCGATGGTTCTCGGGGCGGCGCTGCTGGTCACCGCCTGCGCTCAGGGTCCTCAACCCAAGGCAGAGCAGACGAGTGTGGCTGAGGCCGCGGCGGGAGTTCCACCCTGCCCCCTCTGCGAGGCGAGTTTCGAAGGCGCCCTCAAGCGCCCAGCTGCCATCCCCCCAGAAGCTGGGCAGGACCGTCTCTACACGATTCTGACTCACAGCTCCCGCTCCAGCAGAGAGGCGACTTCGTCTCGCCCTCTCCTTGGGCTGACAATGGTCATAGGGTCCCGCGTCGCGAGCGCGAACGTGGCGAAGGGCGGAGCGACCTCGAAGGTCCTGCGAAGTCGCCTGCAGCGATACATCTCAGCGCTTCGAGAACAGCCCACCAAAGAGACGGACTCACTCCGGAAGGAGATGTTGGCTTGGGCGATGTGTGCCTGCTCCCGTGTAAGACGGTGTCAAGGGGGCCAGAAGAGGTGCGTCCGCTGCTCGACCTGCAGCGCGCTGCTGGCCTCCCACGAGGGCCAAGGAGAGGGCAAGAAGAAGGCTCGGGCGGACGAGCTGGCGAAGTGGCCGCGCCCCATGAAGGAGAGGGGTGTCATGGCCAAGGACTGCCCTCCCAAGAACGTGTGCCTCGTCGTCGACGTTAGCGACTCCATGGGGCAGGAGGGCAAGCTCAGGCAAATCAAAGCAGCCGTCACGGAGTCCCTTCGTCACTACATGGCGGGGGACGTCTTTAGCCTCGTCGCCTTCAACGAGCGAGCCAGGCTGGTGGTGCCCCCGACGCAACTCGAGCCAGGCGCAGGCGACATGGACGCGCTCCTGAGGTCGACCGTGCCGCGGTTGATGTCGTCTCCGCTCTCGGTCGGCAAACTAGTCTCCGGATCGGCACCCATGGAGCAGACCATTCACGATTTTGTGAAGGCCATAGAGAGCCTCCGACCCGGCGGTCAAACGAACCTCGCGGCCGCCCTGCAGCTCGCGACCCGGACACTTCAGACGACCGTCGCTCAGCGCGAACTGCTGAGAAACCCCCGCGCCATAAACCGAATCCTCCTCTTCACTGACGGCATGCACAACGCGAAGCGCGCGACGCCGGACGTACTCGCGCGATTCCACGCCCAAGCTCATGAGCTGGTGGCTCAAGGGTTGTCGATCTCCGCCTTCGGCGTCGGGAGGGCTGGATTCGACGAGCGACTCCTCTGCGAGCTCGTGCGCCCCGGCCTGAAACACAGCGGGCGTTACTACTACACCCGCGACTCGAAGCGAGTCCGCGAACTTCTCTGGGACGACCTCATGACTACGCCCATGCTCGAGGACGCGCTCCTGACCGTGGAGCTCTCGGAGGGCGTCACAGCACCTGACCCGGGGCCGTTCCGCGTGGCTCCCGGGTCGCCGACTCGGCTCTGGCTCAACCTGGGAACGCTCTCTACGGAGGAGACGCGAAGGGTCACGCTCGAGCTGCGGCCCAGCGGACGAGGAAGAGGTGTGACGACCCGAGTGAAGCTCGTCTACCGGGATCCAGGCGGACGCTGGAGGGTAGAGGAGGCAGCCCTCAGCGCGTCGAGCGCGTTGGCAAACGCTCACCCTATGGCCCGGGCAGCCAACGAAGAGCTGCTCCTTCAAGACGTGCGGGCCGCATTCTTGCGCGGGGTGGCCTTCCTCGATCGCGAAGACAATCAGGGGGCGGCCGATCAGCTCCAAGCCGCTCTGCGCCGGCTTCCTCGCTGACTGACTCAGAGTAGGCTCAAGTGGGTTGGCGAGCGGCGTGTTCGTCCCACCAGCACTTGGCCTGGGCCTGAGTCCAGGCGGCTCCCGCCTGACAGGCTGTCAACTCCTCGTGCAACGCACCTGCTGACTCAGGGCGATCTTCCCGACGCTTCGCGAGGCAACGCATCAGCAGGTTCTCTAGGTCCGCAGGCACTGGGCTGGGGGAGCGCGTTGAGATCGGAGGCGGGGCTTCGCTCGCATGTCCGAGGAGAACCTCAATCATAGTCCCTTCGAAAGGCAGCCGGCGAGTCAGAAGCCAGTAGCCGACACACCCCAGCGCGTAGAGGTCGCTTCGAGCGTCGACCTCTCCGCCTGCGGCCTGCTCCGGCGGCATGAAGGCCGCGGTCCCGATGATCGCGTCCTTTCCAGTGACTCGGGCCGCGTCTTCGCTCTGCTCGGTCTTGACGAGGCCAAAGTCCAGGACCTTGACGAAGTCGTAGATCCCTCCGAACTCGCACAGGTAGACGTTGCTCGGCTTGATGTCCCGGTGCACGAGCCCGTGGGCGTGGGCTTCGATCAGGGACTCACACGTTTGGCGCAGGATCTCGATCGTCCGACTCGCGGCCGAAAGCCACCAAGCCGTTCTGAGTCGGAGAGGCAGGGACGACCAGAGGAAAGAGGACGATCCATACGGCCAAGAAGGCTTGGTTGCCGCTGCCGGCGGAGATGTCATGTGCCCCCCAATACTGGGAGACCGCGATGCAACCTGCTCCGAGGAGTTGATAAGCGCTTCCCCAGAGGACCGTCCTCCGGCGCAGGCTCTGGGAGGTCGAGAGGGCATACGCGAGCAGCGAGAGGACCACGAGGGCGGCCTTCGTGGATTGACCACGCGAGGTGGCCGGAGTCGGCAGCCACTCTTCAGCCCCGCTAACTCCAAACGAAATGAGCTGGAGGATCCCGATCGTCGCGGCGATCAGGAGGCCGAGACGTCCCAGCCGGACACCGGCCCGATCCTGCGGGGCGTTCGAGAGAGCTCCTGCGTCCGTCGCTCCCCCTCCGCCCTCTAGGCCAACGGATTCACGCATCGTGTGGCACTTCTCCTCTGTACGCCACCCAAGCTCCGACTATGCCAACTCGATCGAGGTGACCTGCTTGACGTTCGCGCAGCGATCGGAGCCCCCCGGAATCAAGAGGCGAAACGGCCCGCCCTTGTCCTTCTCGAGCGCCTGGCCGGCGAACTGGAACAGGATCAGCGCATTGGTGAGCGCGCTCAGCGGCTGCTCGGCCGAGAAGCCCTCGGCCGCGAAGACCTTGGCGATCTCCGCTCCGGGCTCGGGCTGACAAGCGTCGATCACGGCCTGTAGCAACACCGCGCGGCCGGCGCGGCCTGGGGCGAGCGTCGAGACGTCCTCGACCTGAGCCGCGCTCGGGAGGGCGAGCAGGTCGTCGCGGGTGAACTCACGTGGCCCCCCGACGGCTCCCCGAACCTCAAGGACGGCCGCCCCAGCCTTGGCTGCTCTCCGCTGGGCGCGCTTGTCGAGGAAGGCCATCATCCGGCGCTTCTTCTCGTCGTCGTCGAACAAGATCCCCTGGGCTGCCGACTCGAGGGCCTGAAGCGTGTCGAGGCTCGAGACCCAGCTACAGTTGAGAACCTGCTTCGCCATTCGAACGGCCAGGTTTCCTTGGCTCGCGATCTCTTTGGCGAGCGAGCACGTCGCGTCCCGGAGCTCCTCGTCGGGAACAACGCGGTTCACGAGTCCGATCCGCTCGGCCTCGACAGCCCCCACCAGTCGACCCGTGAACACCAGCTCGCGCGCGCGGCCGAGGCCCACGAGTCGGGGAAGTCGATAGGTCGCGCCGGCGGCGGGAATGATCCCAAGGCCGACCTCGGGCTGGCCCAGCTTGGCGCCCTCGCCCGCGACGCGCAGGTCGCAGGCCATGGCGAGCTCGCAGCCGCCGCCCAGCGCATAGCCCGAGATCATGGCGATCGTGGGGGCCGGGAAGGCCTCGATCTCACGAAACAAGTCGGAGTTGATCCGTCGCAGCGCGTCGGCGTGTGTCCGCTCGAGGAGCTGGGCTATGTCGGCCCCCGAAATGAACGCCTTGCCCCCAGCGCCCGAGAACACGAGGACCTTCAGGCGCGGGTCCCGCTCGAGCTCGCCCAGAGCGGCGCGAATGTCCTCGACCATGGCCAGGTCGAGGGCGTTGCGCTTCTCGGGGCGATTGAAAGTCAGCCAGCCGACACCGATGGCGTTGACCTCAACTAGGATCGTCTCGTAGTCGCTCACACGTCCTCCAGGTCGCTCGTGACTTGCCCCAAGTCCTCAAGCGACGACTCGAGCTGTTCGTCGATCGCTCGCAGCCGGTCGAGGCGTTCGCTCTCGGCCTGGATCACGTCCGCGCGTCCGTGGGGGCCAAACTCGGCGCCCTCGACCCGTGCGGCCTGAGCCGCGACCTCCTCCGCCAGGGCCGCGCGGGCCCGGACTAGCGCGGCCACGGCGAGGTCGATCTCCTCGCGAGGGCTCACTCGGCCGGCTCGGGAGCCTCTTGGGGAGAAGCCCCTTCGGGAGCCGCTTCGACTGGAGCCGCTTCGGCCGACGGGGCTTCCTCAGAAGCCTGTTCGCCAGGAGCCTGTTCGGCGGGAGCCTGTTCGGCGGGAGCCTCTTCGCTCGGAGCCTCGTCTTCCTCAGCTGCGGCAGCTTCCTTAGCGGCTTCCTTGGTGAGCGTCTCGGCCAGCTCTTGGAGTAGATACACGTTCGCGAGGACGACCTTCTCGAACAGGCCGACGTGGAGGCTTTCGTTGGGCCCATGCGCGCTGGTTCGGGGATCCATGACCCCGTTTAGGATCAGGGGCGTCTCAGGGAAGCGCTCGGCGAACATCGTAATGAAGGGAATGCTCCCCCCGACGCCGATCCTCACCAGGTCCGCGCCGAAGGCCCGGCGGTAGGCTCGCTCGGCAGCGTCGAACGCCGGTCCGATCGCCTCGTAGCTCCAACCCTCGCTCGAGACGTTGCGAGTCAACTCGCAGCTCAGCCCAAAGGGAACGGCCTCATTGATCAAGCCCTCGAGGTGCTCGAAGGCCTCGTCGGCCGACTGGCCCGGTGCCAGGCGAACGCTCAGACGAGCGCTGGCGTCGGGCAACAGGACATTGGCTGCCTGGCCCATCGTGGGGAGCGTGGTCGCGATCACCGTCAGGTGAGGCCGGCGCCAGAGCCACTCGACGCGCGGGCGCCCGCCCGGGTCGAGGCCAGGCACGTCGTCTCGGAGGCCCGCGTCTCGGCGAAGGTCGTCGTCGCTCGGACTGAGCTCGCTGACCTGAGCTCGCCACGAGTTGCTGACGTCGGGGCCGTCCAGCCCCACGACCCGCCCGCGCTCGGTCACCAGCGCCGAGATCACCTTGCAGAGCCCGACCGCGACGTCTGGGAGGGCGCCGCCCCAGAGCCCCGAGTGAACCTTGGCCGCCAGCGCTGAGACCTTGACGTCGAACTCAAGCAGCCCGCGGAGCGAGACCGTCAGACCCGCGACTTCGCTGGAGGGGTTGTCGCAGTCGGTCAGGACCATCACGTCCGCGTCGAACGCGTCGGGGAACGTCTCCATGTAGCGCTCGAGGTTCGGACTCCCGATCTCCTCCTCGCCCTCGAGCAAGAAGCGCACGTTGAGCGGGCAGCCGCCATGGGCTTCCCAGGCTCGAAACGCAGTCACCTGGCTTAGCCAGCCACCAAGATCGTCGGCCGAGCCACGCCCGTAGAGCCGATCTCCGCGCCGAGTCAACTCGTTGGGCGGCGACTCCCAGAGCTCAGCCTCGAAGGGCTGCTGATCGAAGTGCCCGTAGATCAAGACCGTCGGGAGCTCAGGGTCGACGATCTTCTCGGCCCGCACGCACGGCAGGGCCCCCTCGATCTCGATCACCTCGACCGCGTCCAGGCCCGCTGCGCGCAGGTCCTCTTCCGCCAGAGCTGCCATGCGCCGGACCGCTGACGCCTGCTCGGGATCCGAGCTGACGGCGGGAATCGCGACGTAATCGGCCAGCCGCTCGAGCGCCTCGGGAACTAGCGCCTTCGCGCTAGCCGCTGCCTCTTCGACCACTGAACTCATGTGAATCCTCCGGTGGGGGCGGAGTATAGGGCCGCGACAGGCCGGCGCACGGCCAAGCGCGAGCCGAAACACGCCCGCCCTCTCTACCCTTGAGTGAGCCTCTGGACCGCCTCGCGCAGGATCTGAACCCCGCTCCAGTACTCGTCGAGCGAAATATGCTCGTTGGGGGTGTGATCCAGCGAGGAGTCACCCGGGCCATAGGCCAAGATCGGGCACTCCCAGACCGGCCCCAAAATGTTCAGGTCAGCCGTCCCGGTCTTGACCTTGAACCGTGGCTTGAGCTCCTGGCTGCGGATCGCGGCCAGGAATGCCTTCACGAGCGGGTTGTTCTTGGTCCCCTTGTAGGCGACCTCGCTCCCGTAAAAGCGCAGCTCGTGGCTCCCCTCCTCCTCGTCGAGGCCACTCGCCACGGCCCGAAGCCCCGCCTCCCAGGACTCACGCTCGAACCAGAGCGGGACCCGCCACGAGATCGTGAGCGTCACCGACTCCTCGAGACCGTCGTTCTCGCTGTGAATCGAGAGCAGATTCGGGCTGATTTGATCGAAGACCCGCTTCTGCCCGACGTTCAACTCGTCTGCGGCCGCTTGAGCGGCGTTGACGAACGCGACCCCGATCTGGCCCGCGCTGGGGAGGGGCCCCGCTGAGTGGGAGGTTCCTTGCGCGTAGCGGTATTCGCACACCAGGCGGCCCTTGTAGCCGAGCGTGACCGCGTCGTGCCCGCTCGGCTCACCGATCACGCACGCCTCGGGGCGCCAGAGCGGTGCCACGAAGCGGGCTCCCTTTGAGCTGGCAGCCTCCTCCTCAACCACCCCGACGACCGTGATCGTCCAGTCCGGCGCGGCCCCCGCCAGGGACGCGGCCGCAATGAACGTCGCCAAAGGCCCCTTAGCGTCGACGCTCCCGCGCCCGTAGAGGAGGTCGCCCTCGCGGCGGATCGGGACCTCACCGGGGACGGTGTCCATGTGGCCGAGGAGCACGAGCCGACGTGGACCCGAGCCGAGGTGGCCGACGGCGTTCCCAGCCCCGTCGACTTCAGCCGAGTCGTAGCCGAGCGCCTTCATCCGCTCCACGATCAGCGCGGCCACAGCCTGCTCTTCACCAGACAGGCTCTCGGTCCGAACCATGTCCTCTAGGAGTTGTTCCGCATAGGCTCGATCGAGGGCCATTAGATCCAATGCTCCAGTTCGTCCTCAACGGTCTCTTCGGCGTCAAGGGTCGCCATGTGCTCAGGATCGTAGACGCGGTCGAGCAGAAGTCGAACCGGGATCAGGAGCGCCAGGATCAGAGGGAAGAAGAGCGCCAAGGGGCTGTATTGGACGCCGCACAGGACCGCTAGGCAGCAGAACTGAATCGCCGTGAACGCGTGCACGGTCTTGGTCGGGACCCTCCGCAGGTAGTGGGTCGGCGGGTAGAGCTTGGGATCTTGGACCCAGAGCGTGAGCCGCTGAAAGAGCTGGTTGCCCGAGAACGAGACATAGCCCATGTAGAGGAAAATCCCAAACAGGCAGGCCATGGGCACGTGCTCGAGGAAAGGCGCCAGGAAGAGCGAACAGGCGATCAAGACGTGGATCGCGATCGCGCTGACGCGGTTCTCGACAACCCGATCGACCTGGGTGTGCCCGCCGTCGGGGCTGTCGACGGCGTGGCTGCTCGAGAGGGCTTGCACGTGATTCAAGGAGCGGACGGTCGCCGCCACGAGCCAAGGGAGCCCAAAGAGCGAGGAGACAAAGAGCAACACCCCGACCACGAACAAGTCGAGGTGATAGCCCGGGCCCTTGGTCAGGTTCAGCTCGGGAGAGTTGCAAACCCGGCCCGTGATCTGCTGACAGAGGAAAATCAGGATCGCGAGGAAGGCGCCGGGCATCGCGCAGATCAGGACCCAACCTGGGCTGAGGGCGGTCAAGTCGACGAGCGAGAGCGAGAGACCGCTCACGCTCAGCTTGACGTGATCGAGGTTGGTCGAAGTCTTCATCGTCCAAGCCAGCCACGCCATGAGCCCGATCGCGATCACGGTCCCGAAGTCAGCCAGGAAGTTACGGGCCCAATCTCGGAGATAGGTCCGGCTCCTAAAGTCACGGAGCACGACCGCGATCCCAAAAGTCCCGACCGCGAGCACGACCGTCGAAAGCGCCGTCGCGTATTCGTGGGTCACGAAGGTGTCGGCCAAAAGGCGAATCGCCTTCTCAATGAAAATGAACGCCGTCAGAACCACGAACACTTCGTCCGTGAATCTGGACACGTAGCGGAGCCACACGCTGGCGTCGGTCACGGCCAGCACGACGGTGAACAGCCCAGCCCAGAGCCCGATCCAGGCGTAAGTCGGCAAGAAGGGGAGATCCAAGCTCTGGGTCTGGGAATACAAGATCGTGGTGAAGATCAAGACGGGGCCGACGCCGCCCAACACGATCAAAGGCTGCCCACCAAAGATCGCGAACAGCACCCCGCCGACCGCGGTCACCATGATCATTTCGCTGACGCCGATCGCGCCTCCCGTGCCGTCGGCCATGATCGCGCCGAAGGTCAGCGCGCCCGTAAAGCAGGCAAAGAACAGAAAGACCGTCGCGGCCAGGGTCTTGGGCTGGAGCCCCTGCTTGAAGTCGTCGAGGTAATGCGGGAGCCGACGCCGGACGTCGTCGATCAGGCCGCCGGCGAAGCGGCCGGTGCGGGCCTCGATCCCTTGTCGGGAGAGGCTGCCAACAGGGTCCTTCGGGGTGTGCTGGGTCCGCAGCTCGTCCGTCGCGACCTCGGCCACGTTGAGCAAGTCCGCAGGCGTCTCGGCCCCGCGAATTTTGGCGCAGAACCCGTCCTGCTGAAGCAACTGCGAGAGCTGCATCAGGGTCTCAAGGTGGGTCGCCTGGTCCCCCTCGTGACCCGCGAGGAGGAACACGAGGTCGGTCGGGAGGTCGTCTGGGGCGCCGAGATCGATCGGCTTGGCCAGCCGCGCAAGGAGCACGACGGGGCGACTGAGGAACTCGGTGTAGGCGTGAGGAACGGCGACCCCAAGGCCGATCGCGGTCGAGGACTTCTTCTCCCGGGCCAAGATCGCCTCTTGAAAGGCGGCCCGGCTCTCCTCCTTTAGCAGCCCTTGGGCGAGCATTCGCTCGCTAAAGGCCTGCACGACCTCCTCCATCGAAGTCGCAGGGGCGTCGAGGAGAATGAGGTCTTCGGAGAGGAAGCTGCCGAAGAAGGGGATTCGGCGAGAGTCTGAGGATTTCATGGGGGCCGCCCACGCTACGTTGCCAAGCGCTCGCTGGCCACTGACCCGGAAGGGGCGCAAGCTTGCCCCTCTAGAGAGGCGCTGCTAGCCTCCCTCCCTCCTGGGAGGACCCTCCTCCTCAGACCTCCTCAGTTCTCGAGCAAGTGACACAGAGCCACCTCATGCCAGTGACCAGCATGCGCCTCAGCGAGATCGCTGACTTCCTCGAAGGGGAGGTCGTCGGAGACCCCGCTATCGAGATCACGGCGATCCTCCCCGTCGAGGCGGCGGCCGCCGGCGCGATCGCCTTCATTTCCAACCGAAAATACGTCCGGTCCTTGGCGACGACCAAGGCGAGCGCCGTCTTGGTCTCCCCCGAGCTCGCCGAACTCCCGCACCCTGAGACGACCTCGCTCGTCGTGCTGGACGATCCCTACATGGGCTTCGCCAAGCTCCTCAACCACTGGACCTACGTCCCGCGCGAGGTGACGGGGATCAGCCCGCTGGCGTCGGTCGACCCCAGCGCCAAGCTCGGCGCCGACGTCAACGTGATGCCCTTCGTCTACATAGGCCCAGACGCTGTGATCGGCGACCGCGTCGACCTGCACCCTGGAAGCTACGTCGGCAAAGGCTCGGTCATTGGCGAAGACACGATCCTCGGCCCCAACGCGGTCGTGCACCACGACTGCGAAGTTGGCGAGCGCTGCCACCTTTACGCAGGGGCGGTGATCGGGTCCGACGGGTTTGGGTTTGCTCCCGACCGAGTGACTGGCCTCCACCTCAAGATCCCCCAGATCGGTCGGACCGTGATCGAGTCGGACGTCGAGATCGGCGCCAACTCCACCGTCGACCGCGCCTCCATGGGCGAGACCCGAGTCGGCCGCGGCACGAAGATCGACAACCTCGTTCAGCTCGGCCACGCCGTCCAGGTCGGCATGGGCTGCTTCCTCGTCAGCCAGAGCGGCGTCAGCGGCTCGAGCAAAGTCGGCCACGGGGTCATGATCGCGGGCCAGGCCGGGATCGCAGGCCACGTCAACATTGGCGACGGCGCCACAATCGGCGCCAAGGCTGGCGTGCACGCCGACGTGCCCTCGGGTTCCAGCGTGCTCGGCTCGCCGGCCTTCGAAGGCGAGCGCGCCAAGCGCTCGCTGGCTGCGATTCGGAAGCTCCCCGAGTTCCGTCGCCGGCTCCGCAACGCCGAGCGCCGCCTCGAAGCGCTCGAGTCAACGCTCTCCTCGAGCTAGTGGGCGCTCGCCCCGACAGCTCCCTGCTCCGCTTCGGCGCTGCCCTCCTCGGCCTCGTCAGCCTGGCCGGCTGCTCCGCGCCCCCCGACGCGCTCTGGCACGAGGACCTCGAAGTCCAGATCACCAAGTGGGACATTGTCGAAGACGAGCTTCGTCTCCTAGCGACCCTCGACGCCCCCCAAGAGCGCTTCGAGAACTCGACGCTCGAGGTCAAGTTCCGCGTCAACGAGTTGCGCGTCGCCAACGCAGCCATTGACGTCCCCAACGGGACGTTCAAGTACGAGCTCCGCCCCGACGGCTCGATCGCGGTCGAGTTTCGCGCCCGCCTCGTCCAGTCTGGACTCGCGACGGAGCGTTCCCTGACCGTCGACGCCAAGTTCGGACTCACCTTTCGGGGGGCACGCCAAGTCGCGAGCGCGCCGGACTGGCTCGGCAAGACCGAAGGGACCTGGACCCACCCCGAGGTCCCCGGGCTCAAGCTGACCCTCACGAGCTGGGACTTGCACGCCGTGTCGGTGAGCGTCGAGACCCCCCCCGGCGGGACCGTCGAGTTGATCGTCCTCAACGGGGGCCGCGTGGTCCCGACCGAACCCCTCCGAGTCGCGAAGCTGATTCGCCTCGCCTTCGACGAGCCCTGCCCCAAAGGCGCCCAGCTCGCCGTGGTCTGGCAGCCCGTCCGCCGCTGCCGAGCGCACCTGGCAGTCCGGGACCTGGCCTCTCCAGACCAATAGCGCGCGGCCCGATAGGCGTGGAGGGCGTTCGCACGAGCGTCGGGTGGGGCTTGGTACATGGATCCCTCACCCGCGCACCATACCGCCCCCCCACGGGAGACCTCCTCGGCAGCCGGCCCCAAAGCGGCGACCTAAGACACGGCAGCCGCTGCAGTTACGCCTCCTGGCGTCCGGTGTCGCGGACCCGCCGATTCCTGCCCCAAAGGCGTCCGGATCCCGTCCCCAGGACCTCTCCTAGGCCATGAACCCCTCCCTGCGTCCTGTTCTGAGCCTCCTGATCACGGTCGCCGTTGCCAGCCTGTCCCTCGCCGGCCCACGAGTCGAGCGGACCCTGAGCGATCTCCCCGAAGTCCTCCCCCCGACGGCGGAGCTCGTGATCGTGAGCGAACAGCCCGGCTCGCTCCGCTGGGGCGTCGACGGCTGGAGCGCACCCCGGGCGAACCTCCGTCCCGTAGGAACACGCGAGCTAGCGGGCGTCGTCGAGACCCCCCTGCGGGGACCGGGCCCCGACGGCCGCTATCGAGTCACCCTTGGCCCTTTCCCCAACGTCCGCAGCCTCCAGGCGGTGATCCGCCACGCCCAAGGCTGGACCCACGGTCGCCAAGGAAAGGACGCGACGGTCCGCTTCCAAGCCGGCGCCCCCTCGCGACGCCGCCCGATCACGATCGGGCGCGGGCCTAGGTTGGGGACGTCGAGCGGAGTCGTGCACTACGAGGACTTTCAAGACTGGGAGCACGCAGACCTCGTGTCCCTCGACCCGAGCGACGACGCGAGGGACCGAGGAGACCGCCAGACCGCCAGCCGCGACTTGCTCGCGCTCTACGGGCGCCGCGAGGCAGGCGCCCTCTACCTCCGAGCGGATCTGCTCGAGCTCGGCTTGGGCGACGAACTGGGCGGGTTGGAGGTCGTGTTCTTGCTCGACTGGGCGCCCGGCGGTGAGCGCTGGCTGCCGGACTTCGCCGACGGAGTCTGCGCCGAGGGCTGGGAGCTCGCGATCGTCGTCCGCGACGGACAGACGATCGACGTATTCGACGCGAGCTGGAACGCCATGCCTGACGCGCGCCGGGCTCACTTCCGCTCAGACCTCGACGCGCTGGAGATCGGGCTCAACGAGGACGCGCTCCGCCGGGCTGGCTGGGACGGGCGCGCCCCGCTCCGCCTCGCGGCCTACACACTCAGCGACGGCGATCCACGCCTGAGCGACGCGATCGACGAGGACCTCAGCGACGGGGTCCTCGACACCTGGTCTCCGCTCAGCGGCGGCCGCGCGCGCGGGACGGCCAAGTATTCGGTGATCCTGCACGGCAACCAAGCCGTCCAGCCCCTGCGCTGGCTCGACGACTTGATCGAGTCCAGCAACCTCAAGACGCCGGCAGGGCGCGCGACTGGCTACGTGCGAGCCCTCGACGCTCACCAGCTCCTCCGTGTCCCCGTCAACGTGCACGTCAGCGGGACCCTCGCCGCGACGCTCGAGTGGGGGGCACCTGGCTTCAACGCGCGGATCCGCGGATTCCTCGACGGTCAAGACGAAACAGGTCAAGGAGCGCTGATCGGCGGGGTCCTGGCCGAGCACATAGCGCCCTACTTCGAGAACGCTCGCAGCGCACACGGCGGCGAGGGGGCCAACGGGGTCGCGACTCGCCTCAACGACGAGCTCCTCGAGCGGATCTACGGCCCTTCGCCGCGCTCAGTGTTCTGGATCCCCGAGCGTGTCGTTCGAGGACGGACGCTCCCAGACGTGCTGCGCGACGGCACAGGAGCAGCCACGGGCTACACGTTCACGATCCTCGATCAGGTGACTCACCTAGCGCGCTGGTTTGGTGCCCAAGAGGCCCAGGCCAGCGGCCACAAGCTGAATCGGATCGGCGGAGTGACCTGCTTCATGATCAACGACGCAGACGATCAGTGGAAGTTCGCCAACAGCGACGGTGGGCTCTGGCTCGACTCGCGTCGGCGCCTGCTGAACAAGGCGCTCGACCCCGACCAAGAGCAGCTGACGCTCGTGTTCGACGACTGGGAGGCCTTTAGCGGGCGCTCGTTCACGTCCTTTGGGGTCGGCAACGACAACCCCGACAACTACGAGCGGGGCCTGCGCTGGATCGCCAACCATCCCTGGATCCAGACCGTGACGCTTGAGCAAGTCGCGGGCTGGGGCTGGAACCCAGTCGAGCGGGGCGCGCCAAGTCAGCTCCCGCTCACGACCTACGAGTGGCTCGACCACGCCACCGAGGGGAGCTACGACGACTGGTTCTACGGCTCGGCTCAGGAAGAGTCCTTCGTGGACCTGCACCTGGAGCGGACGCCGGGCGTCTACGTGCCCAAGCCCTTCGGTGAAGTCGATCGGCCCGGGACGGTCCTCGGCGACGTGTGGGAGGCGGTGGCGCGAGCGCCAGCGGGTCGCCTGCGCGACCTCGCGGCGGCGGTCTACCTCGTGGACGTGTTCGAGACGGCTTGGCACGACGAGGACCAACACGACTACTTGAGCAAGACGCCGGGTGGCGGCTACGCCTTCCCCGACACGAGCTTCGATCGGGTCTCGGGTTGGTCCCGCGCCATGCAGGCTCGAGTCGGCGACGCGGGAGTCGTGGCGGCGGCGGCTCGCTGGAGCGCCTCGCCCCCGAGCGGGGTTCGCGTGTGGCGGGCTGACGTCGACGAAGACGGAGAGCTGGAGCTTCTCCTGGCGGACGAGCGAGCGTTCTATGCGTTTGAAAACGACGGCGCTCGGTTGGTGTTCGCGGCGGTTCGAGATCCCGCGACCGGTGCCGCGGAGCCTTTCTTGGGCACGCTCCTCAACGCGCCCGGCGACGAGCTGAGCCGCGACCGCGAAGCGAACCAGGAGGACCGGGTCAAGCGGGCTCCGGGCCTCGTGGACTGGTGGTCGAGCGGGGCTCAGCGCGACTTCGTGAACGAGCCCTTCGCGAGCGAGGCTCGCCCACGGGGCTGGCGTTTCCGCGCGGGAGGCCTCGAGAAGGAAGTCTCGCTCCGCGACGGCCGTCTGGAGGTTCGCTACCGCTGCGACGCGAGCTTGGGCGAGGTCTATGTGCGGACTGGCCTGGCACCGGCGAGCTTGGACCTCTTCCTGGGTGGAGCTCGCCTCGACGCTCAGGTCCGAGGCGACGGGGCGGTCGTCGCCAGCGCCGTA
>JAESQQ010000893.1 GCA_016765095.1 Planctomycetota bacterium
CGGGGCGTTCGCGAGCCTGGTCGCCGAGCCCCTGGCCCGAAGCCGGGCTCGCTCGACGCGCGAAGGTGAGCTGACGCGCCTCGCGGCCGCCTACCGCGAGACCGCCCGCGAACTCGGCAGCGAGCAAGTCCTGATCGGCCGGAGCCCCGGAATGCGAACGATCGAGCGCTTGATCCAGCGCTACGGCGCCACGAGCGCCCCGGTCACGATCCTCGGCGAGAGCGGAACCGGAAAAGAAATCGTCGCTCGCGCCCTGCACACGACCGGCGCGCGCAGCGACAAGCCGTTCATCGTCCTCAATTGCGCGGCCGTTCCCGAGACCCTGATCGAGAGCGAGCTCTTTGGCGTCGAGAAGGGCGGCTACACCGGCGCGGATCGCAGCCGACAGGGACTGTTCGAGCTCGCCCACACCGGAACCTTGTTCCTCGACGAAGTCGGGGACATGTCCCTCGAGATGCAGGCCAAGCTGCTCCGGGTCCTCGAGACCGGTGAGCTCCGCCCCGTCGGCGGCCGTCGCCTGGTCAAAGTCGACGTTCGGATCGTGAGCGCGACCCACCACGACCTCCGAGAGCTCGTGCGCGCCGGCTCCTTCCGCGAGGACCTCCTCTATCGCCTCAACGTGCTCCGAGTCGAGATCCCCCCCCTCCGCGCGCGCCGCGAGGACGTGCTCCTGCTCGCGAGCCACTTCCTCGAGGCTCGCGCCGAAGCCTCGGGTCGGCTCCAAACGCTGACCGCCGGGGCCGTCGAGGCGCTCCTGAGCCACCCCTGGCCAGGCAACGTCCGCGAGCTCAAGAACGTCATCGAGCGAGCCTGCGTCCTCGAGCCGAACCTCGAAATCGGCCCCGAGCGACTCCACCTCGACCCAGCCCCCCCCGGCCCGACCCCCGCCAGCGCGCTCTCAGAGCACGCCCTGACGCCCGCCTATCACAAGACCTTCGAGGTCCAAGGCGTCGCCCTCAACCGTCGCCAACGCCGACTCGTCGAGCACCTCCGCGGCGAGAAGATCTCCTCGCTGACCAACCGCGACTACTGCGCCCTGGTCGACGTCTCCGAGCGCACGGGCCTCCGCGACTTGACCCACCTCGTCAAGCACGGCCTCCTGGTCCGCGTCGGCCGACGCAAGGGCGCGCGCTATGAGATCGGTCCAGAGCTCGGCTGACCCCTTGATCCAGACCGCCGGAGCCCCCATTCTCTAACTTCACCGGGGAAGGATCCCATGCGAAGAGGCACTGGCTGGGCGATCGCCCTCACCCTAACCCTGGGCGCGTTGTGGACCCTGGGCGCGTTCGGAGGAGCTACGGCCTGGGCCTGGGGCCCGACTCACGCGCAATTCCTCCCCTGCCTCGACGTCGGCGTCCCGCCCGGGTTGCCCTTCGAGTGGGAGCAGCCTGGGCGCGAGCCGACCCAGTCGCTGCACATTCCCAAGCGAAAGGCGCCAGAGGGCGACCCGAGCGCGACCCGGATTCGCAAGGTCGGGCGGATCACGGAGTCTCGCCCGCGAATCTACACCGAGCGGACCACGGCGATGGGCTACGCCCGGGTGACCACGGTGGACATTCTGACCCACTTCCAGTGGGCGGAGGGCCCCAAGACCGACCTCGTCGACACGCCGACCAGCGGCCGAATCGTCACGGGAGCCGGCCGACCCGGGCCCGAGACGGCGCCGGGATACCCGCCCAAGATCACGCTCGACGTCTACTGGCTGACGATGGCCATGTATCTCCGGGCCCTGCTCCACCCCAACCAGATCTCCGACGCCGAGTCCCTCGAGCGCCTGGTCGAAATGGGGTTCCCGTCGATGTGCGTCCTGCACGACCTCAGCCTGCGCCCGATCAGCAACAAGACCAACCAATACGTCCAGAACATGGCCCTCGCCAAGCAGCGCCTCGCCCGCTGGCAGAAGGTGCTTCGCAAGCGGGTCGGGCCCCTCCCCCCCAAGAAGCCGCGCTCCCTGACAGCCGAAGACCCCGAGCGGAACATGCTCCTGCGAGTCGCCGCCGACGATCTCGCCGCCGGCTACTCGAGCGCACTCGATCCAAACTTCGCGGGTCGAATCCTCTCGCTCCCAATCGAAGAGGGCGCACCGCTCCTCCTGGCCTACAGCACGCCAAGCGTCCACCCCCTCCTGCGGCGGAACGCGACCTCCCTCCTGGGCGGCTACCGAGGCCCCCGCGTCCGAGCGGCCCTTGAGATCCTCGTGACCTCGAGCAACGACGACGTGACCCAGCTCCGGGCTTTCGCGGCGCTCGGCAGGCAAGGCTCGCCCGAGGCCCGCAAGGTCGCCCTGGCCCGGGCCAAGAACGTCCCCGCCGTGGTGGCCGTGCACACGCTCGGTCTCCTCCGGGCGCCCGAGGGCTCGAAGCTCGCGCTGCGCCTCCTCCGCAAGGGGAGCGCTGACCAGACAATGGTCGCGATCCGCGCCCTGGGCCGAATGGGCAACGACCACAAGCGAGTCCTCTCGGCCCTCAAGAGCAAGGTCAAGAAGCTCCGCAAGATCGCGCCCAAGAAGCTCTGGGAGCCTGCGGCCTTCCGCGCAGACGTCCCCGACAAGATCTCCGCGCGGCGGGACACCTTGGTCCAGCTTGGCTGGATCGCGCTGGCTCGACTCGGTGACGCGAAATCGAAGAAGATGGTCTTCGCGGTCCTACGCGCAGATCCCAAGGCAGCCGGCCCCAACCCGATCTTCGCTGGCCGCAACCCCCTCGCGGCCCGAGGCACCTTTGGTGCGTTCGCGGTCCCGACGCTCTCGTTCCTCGTCGAGAGCCTCGAGCACCTCGGCGAGGAGGGCCAGACCGCGCTGCGCAAGGTCGTCTCCGATCGAGTCTGCGACACCGGCCTCCGACTCGCAGCCTGGCGTGCCCTCGACCGCTGCCGGGCCGACACCGGCGAGATCGCCAAGGCCCTGCTCGACGACGGAAAAGTCGCCGTCCGCGCCGACGCCTTGCGCCGGCACGCGATCCACGACCCAAGCGCCGCCCGCAAAGTCGCCATGACCCTCCTCTCCCGAGGCCTGAGCGACAACGCCCAAGAGTTGATCGCGGCCGCAGACCTCTTGGCGGCCTCACCCGGAGACGCCAAGACCGCAGGTGTCCTGGCCCAAGTGCTTCGGCGCGGAGTCAGCCTCTACGCCGCACCCAACCGGGCGAGCAAGAAGCTGTGCAACGTCCCGACGATAAAGATCCTCGTGTTCGGCGTGGCCAAGGCGGGCTGGATCGAGGCCGAGTACTCGGCCGCTGGCCAGGCCACGATCCGCGGCTGGGTTCAAGCCAACATGGTTCGCGTCGATCCGGGCGCAGCCTCCCCCGACGCCGTCTTGGCGAAGGTCCTGATGGCGGTCCCAGCGGTCGCGCCGACCGCCAAGGCGCCCGTCGGGGCGACGCCAGGGCGCACGGGGAACCCGACGCTCGTGATTCAACACCCCCTCGGTCAAGCGGTGGCGAGGGCGCTCGCGGGCTACGACACAGACGCCAGCCGAAAGGCCCTCGCCGACTACCTCGCCAAGGAAGACCAAGCCCCCCAGGCCCGAGCGGCGGCCGCGGCGGCC
>JAESQQ010000894.1 GCA_016765095.1 Planctomycetota bacterium
CCCTTTCGACACTCAACTCTTCCTAGTAAAGCGGAGCGCGATTCTGAGCGAGGTCGCCTTCATAGCGAACGGGAGTCGTGAGACCACCCTCGTGGGCGACCTCTCAGAATCGTGGCCTCCGGTTTAGGCGGCACGCCGGACCTCGCACCTCCCCTTCCGACCTAGGGAGCTGTCTACTGCTTGGGCCTCAGGATCTCTCGCACACGCTTGCGGTCCGCGAACAAAGTCCCGACGTCTGCGACCTGAGCCTCGCTCAGGTGCTTGCGCGCTTCGCGCAAGAGCACGGTCCGCCGCTCCTCCACCGAGGCTCCCTTCTTCCAGTGAGACGACTCCGGGCCCCCGCCGCCCTTGGGGCGAACCCCCTCAAAGAGAGACTCGACGAGCAGCGGCCGGAGCGAACGCGCGCCTTCGCCGTGGGCTGCGATCAAGACCGCGAGCAGCCGATCGGCGAAGGTCTCAGCCTCCTTCCAGGAGAGCTTCCAGAGCTCTGTGTGCAGCAGCCAAGCGTCCTCGTCTCGGTGCCTCCAGGCCTCCTGGGCCTCCTCGTCGCTGAGGGCCTGCGGCTGCAAGTTCGCCGCCTCGAGCCCCGCCCCGCACGCCGCGAGGACTTCCTCCCGGCTCGAGTTGGCGGCACCTTGCAGGAGGAGGCGAGTCCCGTCTGCGGCGAGGTAGGCCTGGGCGATACGTTCGTCGGCGTTGAGCCGCGCCAGCACGGGCGCGGAGAGCAGGCCTCAGCCGAGGCCTGGAACCGGGCCTCAGGTCAGACCTGAGAGCTTCGCCAGCACGACCTCCTGCGGGAGCGCGACGAGGGGGGAGGGCGCAGGTGCCGAGACCGGCGCAGAAGTCGCCACCGGCGCAGGCGCCGAGGCCGGCGCTCGATCCTCGTCCGCTGGAGCCCCCGCGCAGCCCCAAAGGAAGGAAGAGACTCCAATCGAAACAAGAACAGCCACAGAGAGGGTTCGCGCCATGTGCCACCTTCGGCGCGAGTCTAGCGGGGCTACCCGCCAGAGCCAAGATCTCTGCTCGCCACACAAAGGTCGCTTGCTCCGTACCTAGGTACGGAGCGTAGACTCGAGACCATGACGATCAGCGAGCTAGCGAAGGCGTGCGGGGTCGGGGTCGAGACGATCCGCTACTACGAGCGGCGCAAGCTGATCCCTGACCCGCGACCCGGCAAAGTCGGCTACCGCGAGTTTGGTCGCGACGACCTCCGTCGGGTCAACTTCATTCGCCAGGCACAGGGTCTCGGGTTCACGCTCAAACAAATCGCCGAACTGCTCGCGCTAAGAGTCTCCACCGAGTCCACCTGCGACGACGTTCGCGACCTGGCAGAGGTCAAGCTCGGCGAGATCGAGGAGAAGATTGCGACGCTGAAGTCCTTCAAGCGAGCCCTCAGCCAACTCGTCGGGCAGTGCGGCCGCACGTCGCCCGCGAGCCAGTGCCCGATCATAGACGCCCTCGAAGATCCCCAGCCAAAGCCGAAGGCCAAGCCCAAGGCCAAGCCCAAGCCCAAGAAGCGCGTTCGGAGTTCCTCGTGAACCCGGCCCGCCCCGCGTGGATCGTGTCCCTCGGCCTGATTGGGGCCGTGTCCGGCGGCTGCACCACGCCTCCCCCAACCGACGCGCCGCCCCCCAAGGCAAGCGCGCAGCCCGCCTCCAAGGCTCGCGAAGTGACGAGCTACGTCGTGATCTACGTCGACGGAATGACCTGAAGCGTCGGCTGAGGGGGTCCAACCCTCCGAGCCCTGGAAGGGCTCCCCGGAATCCTGACCGCCGAGCTCCACTACGATCAGGGGCTGTTTCGCGTGACCTACGACGAGGCGCGAATCTCGATCGAGCGCATGCTCGAGGTCGTGCGCGCGAAGGGCTTCATCGCCACCCTCGAGCAGCCGCTCGCGCCCAAGGCGCGGCGCCGGCTGGACGAAGGCCAAAGAGCGAAGCTCGACGTCGAGACGATCACCCACGGTGAAGCCGTCGAAATCACAGAGCACCTCGTGGCCGGCAAGTTCACGCTCATTGACGTCTACGCCGACTGGTGCGGGCCTTGCCTGCTGCTCGGCCATGAGCTCGAGCGGCTCCTGCTGGAGCGCGAGGACGTCGCGCTCCGCAAGCTCGACATAGTCAGCTGGGAGACGCCCGCCGCGAAACAGGTCACGGCGGAGTTTGGCGCCGAGGGGATCCCCTACGTGCGGGTCTATGGACCCAAGGGCGAATTCCTCGGAGCCGTGAGCGGGAATCGGATCGAGGAGGTCCGGGCCTTGATCGGAGACTAGGCGCTCAACGAATCAAAGCGGCCACTCCGCCTGGAGCGCGATCGCGGCTTCACGCCACTGATCCGCCATGGCTTGCCAGTCGGCGCGCCCGTTCTCACCACTCAAAGGCTGGAGCGGCTCCCCCACGACGACCCGGATCTTGGTCCGACGCACGCCAGGGCGCTGCGGCGAGCAGGTGTTTCGCGAGCCCTGGTAGAGGACGGGCACGATCGGGACCTGGGCGTCACAGGCCAGGAGCCCGACGCCGGGGAAGGCCGGCATGATCGAGCCGTCGTAGGAGCAGTTCCCCTCGGGGAAGATCACGACGGCCCAGCCGCGCTGGAGCCCCTCCCAGGAGAGGCGCATGGAGTCGGCAATGTTGTCCGCCGCACCCGTCAGGATCAAACGCCCCATGCGCACGAGCCACGATTGCGGCGCGGCGTGGAAGTAGGGGCCGTAGGCCACGAACACCGTCCTGTGAATCAGCCAGCCCGGAAAGGCCGCGTAGAGCAGAGGCGAGTCGAGCAAGCTCTGGTGCGTCGGGCAGAGCAGGAAGGGCCCCTCCTTGGGGAGCCGCTCTTCGTTGACGATCTCGAGCCGAAACATGAATCGGGAGACGACGTAAATGCAGAACATGCCGAACGAGGCGGTCAGGTGGCGAATCCAGCGCCGGGCTCGATCCATGGTGAAGCGCTCGTCGAGCGGGACCGCGGCAGGCTCCCGGAGACGAGCCGCCCAGCTGTAGTCCACTTCGGGAGCCGGGTCCGTCGGGTTGGAGGGCGCCGCCACGACGAGCTGCACCACGTCGGCCACGGTCTGAAACCGCCAGAGCTCGTCGTCGGGGATCGCGACGCTGAACTCCTCGGAGAGCAGAAGCCGGATCTGGACCCAGTCGAGGGAGTCCAGCCCGAGGTCGACCTCGAAGTGCTGAGCAGGCGTGTAAGGGCCCGGGGCGTCGAGGATCGCTTCGAGCCGTTCGAGCAGGCGAACCGCCTGCGGGTGATCCGCAGGCGCGTCGTGAGCGGCCCCCGCAGGCCAAACGCGCGCGAACTCCGCGACCTCCGCTCTCGCCACGACGCCCTCGGGGGTCCGCGGAAGGGGTCCCTCCACGACGACCAACTTGGTGATCTGGAGCGGGTGGGGCGAGGTGGCGGCGGCGACTTCGACGACCTCCCACATGCGCTTGAGGGCCAGCGGCGTCTTCTGCGCTTGGAGCACGTCTGGGTTGGGGACGACGACCAGGGTGCAGTCGCCGAGCCGCCCGGCGGGGTCCGCAGGGAGAACGCAGACCTCTTGGATCAGCGGTGAATCCGCGTCTAGGTGGCGCTCAACGGCCTCGACCGGCATGGCTCCTCCGTGGCCAGGGTAAAGGGCACCGTGGGTGAGCGGCTCCCTCAGCGCAGCTCGGGATACCGCTGGAGGAGCCTCTCGATCGTGGCACCCGCCGTGGCGTGTCCCTGATCGACCGCGAGGCGCAGGAGCCGAATCCCCTCTTGGCGATTCAAAGGCACGCCCTTCCCGGAGGCATGCATGATCGCCAGGTTGTTCGAGCCGGTGGCGTCGCCGGCCGCGCTGGCCTTCTCGAGCCACTGGCGAGCCTTGGTCAGGTTGACCTCCACGCCTCGACCATGGAAGTAGGCGTTCCCGAGGTTGCGCATGTTCCCGCGGTCGCCAGCCTTAGCAGCCTTGCCCGTCCACTCAAAGGCCAGCTTGAGGTCTGGCGCGACCCCCGATCCTTGCCGATAACAGGCCGCGACGTCGGCCATGGAGTCGAGATCCCCGGCCTCCGCAGCCTCTCGCCAAAGCTTGAACGCGAGCGCCTTGTCCTCTCCGACGCCCCTCCCGATCGAGTAGAGGAGCGCCAGATACCCCTTGCAGGGGAGGTGCCCCAGCTTGGCGCCCGCCGAGAAGGCCTTCGCGGCGTCCTCGTAGCGCCGCTCCGAGTAAGCAGTCTTCCCGCTCTGGTAGGAGCTATCCCCCAACACTTGACGCGCCGCCGCCTCTCGCTTCGCGCGCCGCTCGACCTCCTCTCGCTCGACCTCCTCTCGCTCGACCTCCTCTCGCTCGACCTCCTCCCGCTCGGCCTCCGCCGCGAGTCGCGCCCGTTCCTTCTCCTCTCGAGCGGAATGCTCTCGCGCGGCCTGCTCTCGCGCGTCCACGGCCTCCGCCGAGGACTCGACCGAGGCGCTGGGGTTCAGAGCGGCGGCCTGTTCGCCCCCTCGGTCCGAAGCGAAGGCCCAAGCCGAGGCGCCGATCAGCGTCAGGACGATCGCTCCGCCCACAGCGACCGCCGCAGGGGTCAGCGATCGAGCCGCCGGACCCAACTCCGCTGCCTGACCCAACTCCGCTGCCTGACCCAACTCCGCTGCCTGAAGGGCCTCGCGCACCTCCGCGATCGAGGCGTAGCGACGGTCGGGCTCCTTCTCCAGGCAGCGAAGCAGGAGCGCCTCCAGCCAAGGCGGCAGATCGGGGCGCAGCTTCGAGGGTCTCGTCGGTGGCGCCTCGCGCGTCGCAATGATCGTCTCGTGGAGACTGGTCCCCTCGATCGGAGGGCGACCCGTCAAGAGCGCATAGAGCGTCGCGCCCAGCCCATAGACGTCGGTCCGCGAGTCGCTGTCCCGGCTCTCGCCTCCCGCTTGCTCGGGCGCCCAGTAGCCCGGTGTACCGATCAACACGCCCGTGCGCGAGAGTTCGACCGAGGCCGCGACCTCGAGGTCCTTGGCGAGGCCAAAGTCGGTCAACACGACTCGCCCGCCCGCGCAGATCATGACGTTGTCGGGCTTGAGGTCGCGGTGCAGCAGGCCCTCGGCGTGTACGACTTCGAGCCCCGCGCAGAGCTGCTGAGCGACGCTCAACGCCTCGTCTAGATCGAGGGGCCCGAACCGAATCCGATCCCCGAGCGACTCGCCCTCGATCCGCTCCATGGCAAGCCAAGGGATCCCGCGCTCCTCACCCGAATCCAGGATCCGAACGAGATTCGGGTGGCGAAGGCGCTGGAGGGCAGCCACCTCTCGACGAAAGCGCGCGCGCTGATTCTCGTTGGCGCCCGCCCCAGCGCTGAGGACCTTGATCGCCAGCTCGGCCCCCGAGGCGGGATCCCGCGCGGCATAGATCGCCCCCATGCCCCCCTTGCCGAGGACACCACTTACGGAATAGCGACCAATGCGCTGCGACACGCCCCCAGCCTACCTGCCGAGAGTCAGCCGACGAGCGCGCGCTCCCTGCGCCAGATTGCGGTGGAGACCGCCGCTGGCTTCGCGAAGGGCGGCGCAGCGATCGTCAGGAACGCAGCCCGGTCAATCGCAGAACACGAACAGAGTCGAGTCGTCGTCTCCTGCGGCCCGGCACGCTTCTCCCAAGACGACAAGGGACTCTTGTGCCTGCGGCGAGAGGTCATGATTGAGGAGGTAGGAGATTTCCTCGCGAAGGGCGGGCAAATCCGCGCCGGTGAAGACTGCGTCGGCCCAGAAATCCCGGAGGCGGCCGAGCATGGGACACCGTGGCCTGAACCGATCGACAGTCCGAAAGAGCTCTCCGTGACGCTCGCATGTGAGGGCCGAGACTGGAAACGAACGCTCGGCTTCCTTGCGAGTCTTCGCGACGTGAAAATCAAGCGGCATCAGCGCGAGACCCGCTTGATTCGTGACTCGGGAGGCTCGGGTGCGCTCACAGAAGCGCTCCGATAGCCGAGACGATCCGGTCCCGGTCGCAATCGTAGAGGTCGGCTCCGCTGAACGGATTCAACTCGATCAAGCTGATCGCACCTTCGTGCTCGCAGAGATCGAGGACGAACGCTGCTTCCGGTGCGGGAAGCCCTGCCGCAATCGCTTCCGCCTTCTCCCAGGCGGCCCAGAGTCCACGGCCCCGTTCGCGCAACGCCCGGGACTCGCTCGACCACCACTCGTCGTCCCAGCGGAGGACCTCGTGCCCGGCGCGCTCCGCGGCGTCAATCAACCGCTGGTGGGCGTCAGGGAAGACGTCGGTTTCGAGAATCCAAGTCAGGCTCACAGGTGTTGGTCTCCCACGGGGTCGCCTCAGCGACTCCCCGCTGCCCTACTTGATCGTCAGATTCCGGAGCAAGAAGTCGGGCGTCGTGCGGTTGGCGACAAACACGTCTGGGTCGCCGTCACCGTCGAAGTCCCCCACGGCTCCCGCTCGCGTCAAGTCGGCTGCGTGGCCGACTCGACCCACGGCGAAGGTCCCGCCTTCGTTGAAGAACACGCGGTTCTTTGTGTCCCGCGTGCTGCCGGGCGGGTCGTCGTAGCCCACGAACACGTCGGAGCGCTGGTCCCCGTCGAAGTCAGCGACCAAAGTCAGCCGACCCTGGGCCGCGTCGCCTAGGGCGGCGAAGGCGGCAGGGTTCCGAGCGAACGCGCCGGTCCCGTCGTTGACTAGGAGCCGGGGCTCCATGTCGGCCGGCGCCACGGGCGCGGTCAGCGCTCCGTGGCTCAGCCAGTCGAGGTCGCCGTCGCCGTCGACGTCGAGCAGCGCGAGGCCGACGCTCGTGCCAGCCAGCGCGTGAGGCACAGGATTCCAGCACCGGTGCGGGCCCCGGAAGATCACGAGCCCCGCTGTGTCGAGAGCGCCGACCACGAGGTCGATTCGCCCGTCTCGGTTCACGTCACCCGCCGCGAGCGCCGCCGACCCGCAGTCGCGGACGATCTGATCGCCGCGCGGGAAGTCGCCGTAGCCCTCGTTCCAATAGACCCGGACCTCGTCGCCGCTGAGGGTGAACACCCCTGGCGTCTGCTCTTGATACCGGGTCCCGGCGAGCACGATATCGAGGCGCCCGTCCTCGTCCATGTCCTCGAGCAACGCCGAAGTGGCCCCGATCTTGATCGGGTTGAAACGCGTGCTCAGGTATTTGAAGTTCCCAGCCCCGTCGTTGAGCCACAGCTCGGCCGCCGCCCCGCCCAACACGATCGCGTCCGGAGTCAGCCCGATCAGAAGATCGAGGTCTCCGTCGCCGTCGACGTCACCGAGGTCGACCGTCACGCAACGCCGCCCGCCTCCGGTCACGAAGCGCTGGGTGGCCTCGTCTTGGAACTTGCCCTGGCCGTTGTTGATCAGTATCCGGAGCGCCGAGGGGTCGGCAGCGCTCGAGTCGAGCCCGACGACGAGGTCGAGGTCCCCGTCGCCGTCAATGTCGCCGGCCGCCGACGAGACGCTGACCGTCGAACTGGCCGGGATCGCGATCGAGTCCTGAGTGAACCCTCTCCCGGCGCCGGCCCCCGTCACGACCACGAAGCGCCGGCCGAGGGTTCGTGTGCGGTAGCGGGTCAGCCAGGCGCCGAGGTCGATTCGGCCCCGGAAAGTCGCCGGAATCTGGAGTGAGACCCGGACCTCGCAGCGCCCGCTGCTCTTGACGTCCACGCGCGGGTCGGGTCGATCCAAGGGAACGCGGACGCCCGCGTCGTGCCCTTCGTGGTGCTCTCCCTCGGCGAACTCACCGACGGGGGTCGAAAAGTAGAGGTCGCCCGCGAAGGGCCCCGTCCCGGTGATCACAGCTCGAATCTCTACTTGGAGGGCACCCCCCGTCGCGCGCAGAACGGGCCAGCGCGGGTGCAGGGTCACGGTCTTGATCGAGCCCTGGGTGACCCGGGCAGGCGGTGCGGGAGCGGTGGGGATCAGGGGGGTCTCGTCTGCTGAGTCCTCGAAATCTGTGGGCTCGGCGGAGTTGGACTGGCCGCCCTTGCTGCTTTGGCTCGACTGCCCACTGGGATTGCTCGAGGTCGCGGGAGCCGGGGCGCCGCCTCCCCCCGAACCACCACCGCTGCAGCCCGCCCAGAGGCAACCTCCCAGGACCACGACCACCACGCTTGTTCCGAACCGCAAGCTCATGCTGCACCGTGGCAGTCTCAGGCGACCTATTCAACTCGCCTCGCGGGGCTTAGGTGCCCTGGCTAGTATTCTTCGAAGTGTTCTAGGGGACCGCCCTTCCAAAGAGGGACCGTTCTCGTCGGACAATCCCGCCAGACCAAGCGAGTGCTTGATTGACCACGGCTTATCGCTGCAACGGCTGCAACCGCTCCTTCTCGCGCAAACTCGAGCAAGTCGCTGAGCTCCTCGCCAAAGGAAACGCCCGCTGCAAGTTCTGCGGAAGCGGGGACCTCGAGTTCCCCGAACAAGTGCACGCCTATCTGGCCAGCTCGGCAGGGGTGGCCGTCGACTGGGACCCGGATCAGCCGACGGCCTACTCGTGCGGCGGCTGCTCGCGGAGCTACACCCGCCCGCTCGGCCGGGTGATCGAGTTGGCCTCCTCAGGCCGCACAAACTGCCAGCTCTGTGGGGCTGGGCTCGAGTTCCCTCCCGAAGTCCACCAAGCGATCCTGGACCTGCAGTCCAAGGGCGTCCTGGCCGAGGAGACCCACGTCGACTGCCTCCTCTGCGGACGCCCCAATCCCTTCGACGATCGCGCTCGAGAGCTCGCGATCAAGTGCGCGGTCTGTGGGACCCCGTTCCTCCCCCCCGCTGCACTCGGCGAGTCCTCCCGCCCCCCGCCCAGCCGCTGGAAGCCCGTCGACGCGAGCACGATCGCGCCAGGCGGGAAGTGGCTCAACCAGGTGTTCCGCGCTCGAGCCGAGCGGGGTGAACTCGGCGCCGGCGAGGCGGAGCGGATCACAGCAGCCCTCCGAGCGATCTGGCGCTGGAACCCCGTCCCGTCCGAACTCGAGCTCCCGCTCTCGCTTGAGCTCGTCGCGCCTGTGATCGCGAGCCTGCTCTTCCCCGGGCTGCCCTACACCAGCGACCAAGACGACTACGGCGTCGAGCTGGTGTTCGTGATCTCCTCGAGCGGCTCCTCGAAGGCCATGGGAAACCTCGGAGGAACCCTCCTCTACAACCTCGCCGGGACCCTCTCGTTGTTCACGATCGGGATCGGCAGGTTCAAACGCGGCGATACCGACGGGGACTCCAGCGGACAGGATCAGCAACGCCTCCGGCTCGGGGTCTACCCGGCGAAGTCAGGCGGAGGCGTCGTGCTCGGCCTCCAGGCCCAATCCAACGCAGACACGCCCACGCCCGCGCCCGCCGACGCCCTCCAGCAGCTCGGCGAGGCCCTCGTCGCGACCAAACCTGCGATCGAGGCCTACCTCTCGCTGCTCGCGATCTTCGGCCCGAGCGTCGAGGGCGCGAGCGCGTTCTCCGCCACGCCCAAGGGGATCAACGCTCGCCTGACCGACCTCGGCCCGATCCTCAATCGCCCCGCAGCGGACCTCCTCTGTCCGGGCCGAGTCGGACAAAAAGGCTGAGCAAGTCCAGCGGCTGCCCCGACTCACCTTGCGAGCGCGGCCGCTCCCACCGACGCTTAGCTCCCGAGCTGGGGAGGTGACCCTGTGAAGAAGCTCTACAAGACGATCGACGGCGTCCGCCACTACTGCGAGGCCTGGGAGAGCAGCGGCCAGGTCACGCTCCACGAGGGCGTGGTCGGGGGCATGGGACAAGTCACGACCCGACGCAAGGGCCCCGGCCGCACGGCCAAGCAAGGCGTCGAGGACGCCCTCGCCGACGCACGCAAGGAGGGCTACGCCGAACTCCACGAGCACGAGCTGCTCGTCGTTCAGTTCGAGACGCAGGCGGGGGGAGGCGACGTCGACGTCGAGACTCGCCACGAGATCCAGCTCCTGATCAACGAATGCCTCGGCTGGACCGGCAACGGCCGCTGCACGGGGGGAGATATCGTCCGGGCGTCGATCAACCTCTACGCGGAGGCGATCGACGCGGCGGCCGCCGCCAAGAGTATCGCCGACGCGCTGGAGGCCAACCCGCCGCCCGGGAGGGGATCGATCGCTCTCGAGGAGGGCGAGGGCTACCGAGTCGTATGGCCCCCCGACAGCCCCGACGCGTTCACGCTCCCCGACGCCGAGGAGCTGCTCAGCACAGGGACCGTCGCCAAGCGGGACTGCCACCCCGACACCCGCGCCTTGCTCGCCGACGACTTCTTTTGGGACGTCTGCGACGACCACTCGCCCCACGGGAGCGACGACGGAGCCGACCTGCTCTCGCTCTTCCTCGAGGCGGAGCCGGCCTCGCGACGAAACCCCGAAGGGTTCCTCCACGGCGTGTTCGTCGGGTTCGGGTTCAAGTGGCCCGTCTCGACCTCGACCGACGAGCAGCAGCTCAAGCGAGTCCTCGCCAAGGACCCCTACTGCATTCGGACCTTCGACGGCTGCGCGATCGCCTTGGCCTTCGCGCAGCTCAAAGTCCTCGGAGCCTGCGACCCAGACCTCCAGGCCCTCGCTCAAAGAGCCGTCAAGAGACAGTCCCTTCCCCTCCTGCTCCAAGACTGGTCCAACCCCGACGCGCGCACCGCGACCCTCGCCAGGATCTCGGCCGTCCTTCAGCGCGCCCCGCTGGCAGTCCCGACGGCTGGGACAATCACCCGGCTCGAACTCACCGACGAGACCTCGGCCAAGTTCTGGGAGGTCGAAGTCACGGGCACGTCGGTCGTTCGCCGCTGGGGCAAGCTGGGCACCAAGGGGCGGGTCAAACGCGAGGCCTACCGCTCGACGGCCGCCGCGCACACCGCCGCGCGAGAGTTGATCGACTCCAAGACGAGCAAGGGATATCGAGAAGCCGGCTCCGAGCCTGCCTCCGACGAGGCGCCCCCCGAGCCCGCCGCCAAGAAGAAGGGCTAATGCTGCCAAGAAGAAGGGCTAATGCTGCCAAGAAGCCAAGAAGAAGGGCTAATGCTGCCAAGAAGAAGGGCTCATGCTGCCCGTCACAAGTGGCGGTACACCCCACTGCTTTCGTAGGGGAGGGGTTTACAGCGGCAG
>JAESQQ010000895.1 GCA_016765095.1 Planctomycetota bacterium
CCCCCCCCCGCCCCAAGCGGCCTACTCGCGACGGCGGCCTCCTCGGAGCAGGTCACCCTCAGTTGGACGGACAACTCAAGCAACGCGGGCGGTTTCTCTATCGAGCGCAAGACGGGCACGGCAGGTAGCTACCAAGTTGTCGGTACGGTTGGCGCAACCCCCACTTCATACGAAGACGCAGGCCTCCAACCGTCAACGCAGTATGTCTATCGCGTTCTTGCCACCAGTTCTGCTGGCGACTCCACCTACTCGGGTGAAGCCAGCGCCACGACCCAGGCTCCTCCTCTGCTTCCTCCCTCGGACCCGTCTGGGCTGGGTGCCGTCTCAACCTCCTTCACCCAAACGAACCTGACCTGGACCGACACCTCAAACGACGAGACTGGCTTCAAGATCGAGCGGAAACTCGGAGTCGCTGGTATCTACGCTGAAGTCGCCCAAATCGGGCCCAATTTGACCAGCTCTGGCAGTTACACAGACTCGGGCCTCTCGGATTCCTCGGTTTACTACTATCGGGTCAGTGCGTTCAACTCGGCGGGAAACTCGGCTCCCTCCAACGACGCCGCCGCGACTACCCTCTCCCCAACGACCGACGCCTGGGACAGTGGCGTCTTGAACGGGTGGGTGGGAAACACAGCGTGGACTACCGTTACGGCTCCAGGCACGGGGGGGAATCCGGCCGGATATCTCCGCGCCGTCGGGACCAATGGCTGGTCGGGTGCGTTCAACCTGGGTTCGGCCTACACCGGTGACCTGGCGACTATTGGCGTCCGACGCGCCAACATTGACGTCAAGTGCTTCACTGGCACCTTTTCGGCGGCCTACTTGCGCGTGCGGTACCGCGACTCCACCTTCAATGGGTGGCGGTATCTACTCACAGGCTCGCCGCTCGTGGGCACTTGGCAGTCATTCCAGGTCAACTTCGACCCGTCTTGGAGCGACGCGGAGGCAATCGCCGCTGGCTGGACGCAGGAGGCCACCAGCCCGAGCTTCAGCGCGACAATGGGCGACGTCTACTCCATGGAGATCCGCCTTACGGGAAGCGGGGAGGTCGGGCTAGACAACTTCCAGCTCGGGCCTTGAACTCGCTCGCGTCACAGCAGCCGCAGCAGACTCCCTGACCACAGAGTCGAATCCGCCCCGGCCGGTCGCAGCGCACGGGGGCGTCTGCTTCGCGGTCCCAGCCGATCACAGCCTCGCAGTCGTCCGGCTGGTGGCCCATTGCGACGGCTAGCTCGACGGCAGGCAGCTCGCGGAGGACAGCGAGCCGCTCGGCTACTTCGAGGCCCATGAGGTGCTCAACGAATTCAGCGAGGCTTCGGGGTCGGTGGTCGTCCATGCTCGCGAGGCTACTGCCACCCCACGCAATCCTTGGACGGCGGAGGCAACACCTCGCCAATAGCCGCGAGCGCAATGCGAATCCCCTCGGCCTTCGCCCTGTAGACCTCAGGCTGGGCCCGCTGCTTCAACCACCCCCTCCAGGTCGGCTTTCTGGCCTCGATCTCGAGCTTGGTCGCGAGCTGGTGGAGGTCCACGATCGCGGCGTTGATCTTGTCTAGGTCGGGCGCGGGCTGAGTCATGGCGGGGGGCGCCCTGGGCTAGCGGGTTGTTAGGCCAGGAGGCGCTCGACGGACTGGCTCGGCAAGGGACAGACCGATACGCTCACTTGCATGGACGACGACTACCTCAGCCGAGGAATCAGAATGGCGGAGGAGGAGGCGCAGCAGTCGCGGGCGGTTCTTCGCAAGCGTCTGCTTCTGCGTCTCCTCCTGATCGGCCTCGGCGTGCTGATTACCCTGGCTATCGCCCTGGACCAAGGCGGAGCGTTCGACAGCCAGGTTCAGAAGATCACCTATCAGTCGGAGGCCATTCGGAAGCAGGTGGACGAGAAGATTGGACCTCTGATTAAGACGCGCGAGGGCCAACTAGAAAGCTACCGAGGCAAGCTGCGCGACCGGGTCGAGAGCGAGAAGCTGACGAACTACGTCGCCGCAGCCAAGGATCCGTTCGCTGGGGAATACCTCAAGGCCGTTGGTGAGATCGTGCGGACCATCGAGTTCCTCAAAGCGAAGGCAGCCCGCCTCGAAGTCCATGCTTTCAAGCTGAAGGAACTCGCCGAGCGCATGAAGCGCCGCGAGCAGGTGGGCGAGGTGCTTGGGGATTCCGACGCCCAAGCGCTGGAGAAGCTGCTCAAGGACGCCAAGGCAGAGCTGAAGCTAGACGTAGAGACGGTCGGCAAGCAGGAGAAGCAGGTGTTTGAGCGGGCTGCGCAGGACTTTTTCGAGAGGGAGTTCGGTCCGAGAAAGTAGGTCGGAGGGCGTTCGCCCGTCGTCTCGCTACCATGTCGCCAGTTCCTGGGTGCTATCAGTAGGATCGGCCCGTCGGAGGCAAAGCATGACGAAGCCCGAAATGATCTCTAAAGACCAGGCCCGAGTGCTGTGGGAGCAGGCGGTGGCTCACCGCTCATGGCAGGACAAGGTCATTCAGAAGGTCATGTTCGACATGCTCGACCTCAAGGGCTCGAGCTACACGGTGAGTTGGAGAAGCGTCGATCCGAACGACACCGAGAAAGCGATTCGCAGGGACTTCGAGGAGGTGCTGCGCAAGCTGATTGAAGAAGGCGAGCAGCGGAGCAGCCTGTGGCGAGGCAAGGGCAAGGGCAAGGGCAAGGTCTCGTTTGTTCCCATGCCCGTGAGTGAGCTGGAAGTCGCCCAAGCGATCGTGGACGCCTCTGAGGGGCTGCACCCTGAGTGCGTCCACAACGAGCAGGTCTTGACCTGTGCCCTTCTTGGAAAGCTCCCGGCCAGGCTCACGGCTGCCTTCGGCACTCCGGCGTGCGCAGTCCACCCAGAGCGAAACACGGCCAAGCCTAAGGACGGGCAGCCCAAGAAGTACGGAACGGGACGTAACAGCGCGCGCTACGACCTAGGCTTCGGACACCCAACCGTTGACGAGGGGATTGAGGGGCTTGTCGAGATTAAGGAGGGGGCAACCATTGAGGGCCTGCGAGCGGGGCTCTCGAACGATCTCCTCAAGCTCACTGACGACGGGGTCCCGCCGGACGCATTCCGTATCTCCTGGCTCGTGCTCAGCAACCGCGCCAACCCAGACGAGGCCCTCGTCACGATTCACGACATACTCCGCCATGTGTCCGCAACGAGTTGGGAAGACAAGCAGACCGAGCCCGGGACGAAGTGGCGCCTCTACCAGTTTCCCAACGGCAGCAAGCTCAGACTCGCCTGGTACCACGCGGTGCCGAAGGGCAAGCTGACGCCGCTCTGGGCGTAGCTAGGTCCTCGCGCTCGTAGGAATGGAAGGCGGGGGCGCGCCCAGTCGGCGCGCCCAGTCGGCGCGCCCCACCTCCCCTGGCTGAGTCCTACGAGGCGGACGGGGTGTATTCGGGATAGGTCCCCCGAGACACCTGCACGCGCACCCTCTCCATGATCTCGGCGACGATCTTCGCGCCGCCGGCGTGCTTCTCGTAGACCTCTTTGAGGTGAGCCTCCCGCAAGGCGATCTCCCACTACAACCACAAGCGTTAGAGACCAGTCAGGGTCGTATTCCGTGCCCTCCAGGGCCGCAGCGAGATTGATCCCGCAGGGCCGACCCCTCAGCGGGACCTCCGCGCTCGCGTGTTCCTCGTAGACACGGCAGACCGACAAGCCACGCTCTTGGCAGTAGGCCGTGCACGTCTCAAGCTGAGTCGCGTCTCCGAGCCATTCCCTCACGGGACGGCCCCTAGCCGGGTTCCGGGTGTAGATAACTGCCTTCTTGTTCATGCCGCTATTGTCGCGTCGGTCTGCGACAACCTGGCGCAAACTCAGGGCGCGGGGAGGGCGTCGCGTGGCCCCTTGACCTTGGTCTCCCCAGGAGTTTTGCGGGCGCCGACCAGGTGATCGTGTTGTCACCGCTTTTGGATGTTGACGTTGTAGCCTTGGAGGTTGCTGTTGTAGGCGGTCTTGCAGACCTTGCAGCCGGCGAGGCTCCGTCGCGCGAGGGCGGATTTGACAATCCGCTCTATCGGAGCGCTGCCGACGTAGGCGCATTTGTAGACGTAGAAGATCTTTCCCCGGCCGCAGTCCTTCCACTTGGAGAAACCCTTGCTCTCTTGGAGAGCCGCAACAATGCTCCTGATCTCCTTGTCCGTGAACCCTTCAAAGCGAAGGGCGTAGTCGCGAGGGGTCGGAGTCCTGACCTTCTCGCCCGAGGTAGCTGGCGTCCTTGGGGGGTCTACGCCCTGCAACGACCTGGCAGGCCGGAAGCCCAGGTAGTTGCCGCGCCTGCCCGAGCGCGTCGAGGCGCGGAAGGCCGAGTCGCAGATTTTGGCGAGGTCTTTCCAGCACCCGCCCCGAAAAAATAACCTGGAGGCGCTGGGCGTGTCCCGGGCCGGGAACTCCCACACGTTCCCATGCATGTCGTGGAGACCGAACGCATTCGGGAGTTTCCCTGCTACGTCCTTGGTCTCCGATCCACTGTTCCCCTTGAACCACGCGTAGCGTCCTAGGTCGCCTTCGCTGTCTCCGAATCCAAACTTCGTGGTCGTCCCGGCGCGACAGGCGAATTCCCACTCCGCCTCGATCGGGAGGCGAAACCCGGATCTGGTGCAGAAGGACTGCGCGTCCGTCCAGGAGACCCCCTCGACCGGTCGCCTCGCGCCTTTGAAGTGGGACGGGTCGGTCCCCATAACCTCCTTCCACGCAGCCTGAGTGCACTCCGTCGCGCAGATCAGAAATGGCGGAATGGCGAGCGCCGCTCTCTGGCTAGTGGCTTGGCTTGCTGGGTCGACCACGAGCGATTTGCGCTCGCGACGAACCTCGCGCTGACGCGTCTGCAAGGCGCGCATCTGGGGAAGACTCTTGTGGCCCTGACGCCGGGCGCGCTCGGCAAGGCGCCCTAGGAGCTCGATCTCGTCTACATAGGTCGACTCGGACTGAGGACTGAGCGCTCGGAGTTCGGCGAAGGCGTCCTTGATCTTCTCGATGTGATAACCCACACGATCTAGGTCGAAGTGACTCACCAAGAACTTGCTACGGAGGAGTTCACTTCTACTTCTACTTCTGCTCACGCCTGGCAGGAGGTGGAACACGAGCCCCGTCTTGGCGTGCTTGAAGCGCGCGTCGGAACTGGGGTCCAAAGCACGACCCGCACTTGCTCCCTGCCCATGGAGAAACAGCGAGCCATAGCGAGGCAAGGGCTGACAGCGACAGGAAGAGCTTCAGGATCTTCTTCCTCGCCACGAGCCCCTCGATCCTCTGTGTCCTTCCGGCAAAGGTGCATGAATCGCCGCTGCCCGATCCCTACGCTTCCTACGCGCGCGAGCGCGAAGGAGGACGACGGCCATGGATCGAGTCAAACTGGGAGACGTGAAGCGCGA
>JAESQQ010000896.1 GCA_016765095.1 Planctomycetota bacterium
GCCCGCGTCGGTCGCGAGCCCGACCCCTTCGCCACGCGACGACGCCCTCCAGGCGGTCCTCGCTTGGCAGGAGCAAAGCGAGGCTGGTTCGCTTCTCCGGCCCCTGGTTGAAGCCCGCTACCTGGGCGCGAACGACAACTTCCGCCACCTCCTCTTCGCCGCGGAGCGTGATCCTGGCCTGGGAAGCGTCCTTCGCGCCGCCCGGGCCCTCCTGGGTGGCACGGGAGTCGTCCGGGACGTCGAGGCGGCCCTGACTTTCCTCCGCTACGGTGCTGGGCGAGGGGACCGGACGTGCTTTGTGCTCCTGACCGACACGCTCGCGTCCGAAGGCCAGTTCGAGGAGGAGTTGGTCTGGCTGGGACGCTTCGCGATCGTTCAGGCCCACCCGCTCGAACTCCACCGGATCTGGCGGATCGCGCGCTCCGAGGGGCCCAAGGCTTCCTTCGCTCAGCGCATTTGGGCTGGGGTCGAGAAGGACAAGCTTCGCGGAATGGTCATGGACTTCGTCGAGGGGTTTAAAGGCAAGGCCCTCGACGCACCCCGGGCGAAGGGGGCGGAGCGGACCGAGTTCCTGATCGCGCTCGCGCTGGAGGCGTGGAAGCACGAGCCAAGCCTTCGCCATTCCTTTCAGCTCGAGGTCGTGCTCGATTCGCTCGCTCCCGCTGATCAGCTTCGTTTGATCCAGGTGGGGTCCCCTTCTCGCCTCCTCGTCGAGCTCTGTCTGCGGCGGGGAGATATGGCCCTCCTTAACGAAGCGCTCCCCCCGACCCTCGCCGGGGCGGACGAGACCTGGCTCTCCGGGATCACGCAGGTCCTGTTCGAGCGGGGAATGGCCCCCGCGTGCGCGGATCAAATCGTCGCTCGGTTCGCGCTCCTCGACTCCCAGCGAGCGCAGCGCTGGGTCGCGGTCTGTCAGCTCACCGGCTGGGGCACGAGAAAGAACCCGCGGGCGGGGTCCGAGGCCCTCCGCCGGCTGGCCGCGGCAGGCGATCACCAAGCCTCGGTCCGGCTCTACGAGGCGACCGCCAGGAACCCACCCAATCTGACCTTGGGTGAGGAGTTGCTCCGCGAGGGCGTCGCGGCCGATCACCCGCAGAGCCTTCTCCACTTCGCGCGCCTCCTGGCGCGGGGCGACTCCTCTCGCAAGGACGAGGTGCGAGCGCTCGCCCGCCGCGCTTCGCGGGCTCGGTTTCCTCCAGCGCACCTGTACCTCTCTCGCCTGGTTCTTGCCTCGGCCAGCGGGCCGAAAGACCTCAAGACGGTGCGGCGCTTGGTGGGCCTCGCGTCAGATCAAGACTACATAGCCGCGCTCGAGCGGGGGGCGAGCCTTGAGGTGGCGAAGCCCAAGGGGGGCTCCTCCGGCAAGGCGACCTCCTGTCTCCGGCGGGCGGCTTGGCTCGGGAGCGGCCGCGCTGCCCGGCGGTATGCGGGAGCGGCCGTGCGCGAAGAGGAGGCCAAGGCGAAGCCCGAATACCGCAGCGCGCGCCGCTACCTCAAGCGCGCGATCGTGATGGGCAAGGGGGACGTCTTGGCGGTCCTCGCGCTCGCAAAGCTCGACCTCAAGCGCCGGAGCCTTCGCGCCGCGGCGATCCGAACGCTCCACGACCTGGCGCGCGCCGACCCCGAGGGGCTCGGGGCCGTGGCCTTGGGCAACCTGCTCTACGCCGAGGGCGACACCCTCGCAGGAGAGAACCTCCTGGCCCGCGCAGCGCTGAGCCGAACGGAAGGCCTGGACAACTACCTCAAGATCCTGAAGGGATCGGGTCGTGAGAGAGAAGCGGCAGCCTTTCTCCAGGCGGGGGTCAGGGCTCGTCGGCCGGTGTTCCTGATCAAGGTGGCCCGCGAGCGCTTCGCGACGGACCCGGCCTGGGCCCAGCGAGCCCTCCTCGAGGCCGGCAAACGACGGCCTCAGGCGCACGTGATCTTGGGTCGTCTCCTCTGGGATACCGGGGAGCGGGAGAACCGGCTCCGGGCCTGGAAGCTTTGGCTGAGCGCCGAGGCTCGGAGGAACAAGGTCGCGCTCCGTAACCTGAGCAGGCTTCCCTGGCCAAAGTAGGCCCGCGATTCAGCGCCTGACGCTGCCAAGCCCAAGAAGAGAGACCGCCTGTCTCTCCAGGACAGACGTCGGGCGGGGGTAAACCCCGCACCCTACAGATCGCGTCTTGCGCCCCCCGAGTTGACCGACCGTGGCCCCTTGGGCTGCTCACGACACGCCTTTGTAGGGGCGGGGTTTACAGAGCTGCCAAGCCCAAGAAGAGAGACGCCTGTCTCCCCAGGACAGACGTCGGGCGGGGCTGACCGGCTTCTCTGAAGCCTCCCCGCACCTCCCAGGCGGCTCGCGATAGACTCCGCCCCGTGGACCCGACCGATCTGCACTTCGAACGCTTGCCACCCAAGCTCCTCCGGCTGTTGCCGATTTGGGCCTGGTCTCTGCTCCTGATCGTTGTCCCGGGCGTCCTGGTCGGGATCGGGATCGGGCTCGACTGGTTCACCTGGCTTCACGAGGAGGGAGGCGTTCCTGTGGTCGCCCTGGCCGGGACGCTGGTCGCGGGCGTCTTCCTCTCAGCTCTCCTCGCGACCGTGTTCCCCCTCCTGATGGTCCGCCGATTCGGGAGCTGTCACTTGCGAGGCGACCTGCTGACCTTTGACCCGAGCGACGTCACGATCCCTCGTGAAGACGTGACTGGCTGGAGACGTCTGGGTCCAGCGATCGCCGTGCACGGCCGGTTTCACCCCCAGAGCAAGTTGATTCGGCCGCTCCTGATCCCGACTCAGACCGAAGACGAACTCGCTCAGGCGCTCCGTTGGCTGGAAGACAGCCAACCCCCACCCGTCGAGGAGGGAGCCGAGGAGCCTCCTCACCTCCCCTTGGTCAAGCTCGACGCTCGCGACGCGCTGCTCCCCGTGGGGCTCCTGTTCGCGCTGCTCACGGTCCTTCCCTTGATCGGAGGGCTCCGCTTCGGCTCGGAGGTCGCAGTGCTCGCGTTCGCGCTCGGGAGCCTCTCGAGCACTTTCGGCAGCCTGATCGTCTACCTGCTGATCACCCGTCACAGCCTCCGGGCCTGGGTCGGTCACGAAGCGCTCCTGATCGGCGTCCGCCGCCATCCCTTGAAGGAGGTCGTCTCGATTTCGCTGACGCAGGGAGCGCTGGCCCTCGAGCGGCTGACCCCGGGCGGGAAGCGCAAGCGAGTCTGGACCGCGCTCCCGGCGGGGCGTTCGGCGGAGCTTCGCGGCGACTTAGAGACAGCCCTCACGACCGCGGGGAAGCCCGGCCTTCTGAGCGCCGAGCTCCCGAGCTGGGCCCGCGAGACCCCCCGCCGTGGCCTGGCGCGGCTCTCAGCGCTCGCGATTCTTCTGACCGCGATCGCTGGCTTCTCGCTCCCGCTCTCTGTCTATGGCGCCATGGGAGCGCGCCTTGGGATCTACGGCGAGGTCCACCTCCGCGACGACGACGGCCACGTCTTGACGCTCCTCTATCAGCCGGGTCAGCCGCAGGCGCGCTTCGTCTACCTCTCCAGCGAGGGATTCATGGGCGGAGTCGTCGGCTATCAAGTTCGCGTCCCGGGCCTGTTCGGGAACCCGGGCTACGGGCTCAGCTTCGGCAGCGATGGCCGCGAGGTAGACGTCGCAGACGGACACATATCGGAGGCGACTTACCGGCGTCCGCTCGACACCGAGACCAAGATCGCGCTCCGGGTTGGCCCGACCGACTGGCGGACGACCTTCGGGCCGCTCCCCAAGGGCTTGGTTCTGCTCGCGAAGAAGCTCGACGAGGAGGACGCGATCGACTCGCTGCCGGCCGCCCTGGCCCCCCTCCTCGACGACCCCGACTGCCCGGCCTTGCTCCGTGAGTTCGTGCAAGGCCGCACCTCCTGGCGTGTCCACGAGGTCAGCGACGCCCAGGGGGTTCGAATCGTGGCGATCGTCCTTCAAGGCCGCGTGCGAACCCTGGCCTTGCTCCCGCCAGACCAGCTCTACACGGTCCACTTCGCAATTCTGCGCAAGAAGGGGTCCTTCTACCGCTCCCTCATTCAGGGGGCGAATCCTCCCCCGCCGAGCGCCCTGGTCCTGACCAAGAAGGAGGACGGTCAGCTCTGCTGGCCCAGGCCCAAGGGCTGGGCGACGTCTCCGACGGGAACCATTGAGCTCGATCCGCTCCTGGCGGTCCTAGGGCGGGTCAAGGCCGGCGAGATCGGGTCTAGGGAGGCTCTGGCTGGCCTCCTGGGAGCCGCTTGGCCCACGAGCCTCCCCCCCGAGACGTCCCCTCGCTGACCCCAGCCAGCAAACTGGCGGCGAGGGGAGGCTGTCGGGGACCCGCTGATAGAATTCGCGCCCAGTCCTGGTGGGCAGCCCCACCGATCCCTCGAGGCAGCTCCCCGTGAAGCGCGGCCAAAAGAAGCGACGAAAGCTCAAGCCCTACTCCCCAGAGGTGGGAGGAGGTCGCTATCCCTTCGTGGCGATCGTGGGTCGCCCGAACGTGGGCAAGTCGACCCTCTTCAATCGCTTTGTGGGTCAGCGGCTCGCGATCGAAGAGGCGACCGCGGGCACGACCCGCGATCGGCTCGCGGCGATCGTTCCGATCGAGAACGGACGCGCGATCGAAGTCTGCGACATGGGCGGGCTCGGCGGGACCGGCGACGCCTTCGATCGAGACGTCAATATCCAGATCGATCTCGCGATCGACTACGCCGACTTGATCCTGTTCCTGGTGGACGCCCGCGCCGGCATGACGCCCCTCGACGAGTCGATCAGCCGACGGCTGCTCAAGACCGGTAAGCCGATCGTGATCGCGGCTAACAAGTGCGAGACGACGGAGCTCGAGGCCACCGCGGGCGAGTTCTACTCGCTGGGTCTCCCGAGTGAAGTGTTCGCGATCTCGGCGCGCGAAGGGGACGGGAAGGGCGAGCTCCTCGAAGCGATCGTCGCTGAGCTCGACGCGCACGACTTGTTCAGCGTCGACGTCGATCCCCAAGAAGAGCCTCCAAGCGAAGCCGGAGTCGGCGACGCAGGGGACGAGGGCGCAGGGCAAGAGGGCGCAGGGCAAGAGGGCGCAGGGCAAGAGGGCGCAGGGCAAGAGGGCGCAGGGCAAGAGGGCGCAGAGCCTGAGGGCGCAGAGTCCGAGGGCGCAGAGTCCGAGGGAGCAGAGCAAGAGGGCGCAGAGGACGAGGACGACGACGTCCTGTCGGCTCTTCCGATGCGGCCGATGCGCCTCGCGATCGTCGGACGGCGCAACGTCGGCAAGTCGACATTCCTCAACCAAGTCCTCGGCGAAGAGCGCGTGATCGCCTCGCCGACTCCGGGCACGACCCGCGACGCCGTCGACGTCCGAGTCACGGTCGACGGCAAGGACTTGATCCTGATTGACACGGCCGGGATCCGAAAGCGAGGCCGAGTCGACGACCACATTGAGCTGATCAGCCACGGCCGGACTCAGCTCGCGCTCCGCCGGAGCGACGCCGCGCTCTTGTTCTTGGACTGCGTCCTCGACGTCCGCAACCTCGACAAGCGCCTCGCAGGCCTGATCCGCGAGGAGCACAAGGCTTGCGTGATCGTGGCCAATAAGTGGGACCTCGTCGAAGAGCAAATGACGCCTGAGGACTTCGCGGACTACGTCTCGAAGATGCTCCCCAACCTTCGCTATGCCCCGGTCGTGGCGATCTCCTCGCTCCGCGGTGACAACGCGATCGACGCCGTCAAGGTCGCGCAAGACCTCTATGAGCAGAGCATGATCCGAATCGGGACCGGGGTCCTCAATCGCTCCCTCTCGGCTGCGATTCGGCTCCGCCGCCCGCGCCCCTACCGGAACGTGATCGGCAAGATCTTCTTCGGGACCCAGATCGCGACGAACCCCGTCACGCTGCTCCTGTTCGTCAACGACCCCCAGCTCTTTCCTCACTCCTATCGGCGCTTCCTCCAGAACCAGCTCCGCAAGGACCTCCCCTGGGAAGAGGTTCCGATCAAGCTCGTGTTCCGAGCCCGCGAGAGCCTCTACCGCAAGGGCGGCGGGCTGGCCGAGCGTGTCCGTCGAATGCACGCCTTGGCCGACAAGGCGACTTGGATCGAGAACAGTCCCAGCGAGAACGTGCGTGCGATCGAGGACACCCTCGACCTCACCTCGGTCCAGGCGGTCCTCCTCGACACCTTCGACAACGAGGACCCCAGCGAAGACCCGATCGCGGCTTCGCCGGAAAAAGACGACAAGTAAGCCCGTGCCGACGCTCCCCGCCGAGACGACACGTGTCCTCGGGATCGACCCCGGCAGCCGCGTCACGGGCTGGGGTGTCGTCGAGCGCCGCGAGGGCCAGCTGCGGCTGATCGCTCACGGAACGCTGCGCTTGGGCGACGGGCCCGTCCCGGCCAGGCTGGCTCAGATTCACCGGGGAGTGAACTCGCTCCTCTCCGAGCACGAGCCGAGCGCGTTCGCGATCGAGGAGGCCTTCTTGGGGCGCAACGTCCGCTCCATGATGCGGCTCGCGGAGGCTCGCGCGGTCGCGATCCTGGCGGCGGAGTTTGCGACTTGCCCGATCCACGAGGTCGCACCGGCCCTGGTCAAGAAGTCGGTCACCGGCCACGGCCGCGCGGGGAAAGACGTGGTCCGGGAAGCGGTCATGCGGCTCCTCGACTGGGAGCCTGACGCCACCCCACCGGCCTACGACGCGAGCGACGCGCTCGCGATCTCACTCTGCGTCCTCCTTCGCCTGGCTGCGCCGACCGCGCTTCGCCTCCCGGCAACCGGGATCGGCCGCGCCAGTCGCGGCCGCAAACGTTGGACAGCAGCCGATCTCGCTAAACACCAGGCTTGGGTTAGCAATCCCGAGGAGGGTTCATGAACGTCGCCGCACCCGTGTTGACCACTCAGCTCGAAGGCCTCGAGCGAATTCACCAGGGCAAAGTCCGCGACGTGTATCGCGTCGACGAGGGGCGGCTGCTGTTCGTCGCGACGGACCGAATCTCTGCCTTCGACCGCGTGCTCGGGAGCGGGATTCCCGCCAAAGGCGCGGTCTTGACCCAGACCAGCAACTTCTGGTTCGCGACTTTGGCCGAGGTCGCACCCAACCACCTCCTCACGACCCTCGCCGCGGAGATGCCGCCGGTCGCGGCCAAGGCTGCGCGCGAACTCGCGGGGCGGGCGGTCCTCGTCGAGGAACTCCCGATCGTCCCGATCGAGTGCATTGTGCGCGGCTACCTCGCGGGCTCGGTCCAGAAGGAATACGACGCGACCGGCGAGATCTACGGCGTCCCCCTCCCTCCGGGGATCCCGCTCGGTGGAAAGCTCCCCGAGCCGATCTTCACGCCCACGACCAAGGCCGCTGAGGGTCACGACATGCCCTTGACCCCGACCGAGCTCGAAGCGGAGATCGGGGCCGAGCTCGCAGGGAGGCTCAAGGAGATCTCGCTCCGGCTGTTCAGCGCGGCGAGCGAGCACTGCACGACGCGCGGCCTGATCCTCTGCGACACCAAATTCGAGTTCGGCCAGCGCGCCGACGGGACGCTGGTCCTCGCTGACGAGGCCTTGACCCCTGATTCGAGCCGGTTCTTCAAGGCCGAAGAGCACCAGCCCGGCCGCCCACCGACTCCCTGGGACAAGCAGCTCGTGCGGGACTACCTCAAGACCCTCCCGCGCGAGGCGATCGAGGCCGAACACGCCCCGGTGCTCCCCGGCGAGATCGTGGCCGAGACGGCCCGCCGCTATCGCGAGGTCTATGCGCTCCTGAGCGGACGCCCGCTCGACGAAGCCGTCGCCGAAGCGATCGCCTAGTGAGCAGCGCGCGGTCTGCCAAGTTCCTTGCGACCTTGGTCTGCGGGATCCTTCTGACTGGCTGCGGGAACCTCTCGACCGGCGCCCTCGAGCGGCCTGAGTATTACCCCGACCGGACGAGCGCCGACGCCGCCATGGCGACGTTCCTCTGGGCCTGGCACGAAGGCGACCTCGAGGTCTTGGATCAAGTTCTCGGCATGTGGCTGCACAAGGAGCTTGAGGAGTTCCTCAATCGCAACCCCAAGGAAGAAGTCGTCGACTATTACCGCAAGGGGGCCGAAGGGCTCGAGATTCGCGATTACGACTGGAAGAAGACAGGCGACGAGATCCATTACCTCCGAATGGTCCTCGCGACCGACGAGGTCGATCGATTCGAGCTCGACTTCGCGCTCTACCGGTTCCCGCTCGGGTGGGTCGTCACAGGACAGAAGCTCGTCCCGCGAGCCACCCGCGGCCCGAAGCGCTAGCGGAGGATCGCGCGAAACCGCGCCTGGACTTGAGCGGTCGTGGGCATTCGGGTGTGAGGGGTGCCGCGCAGGCGCTGGTTGAGGTCCGCGCCCTCGAAGGGGTAGCCGGGAAAGAACCCCTTCTGGAAGAAGTTGTAGAGCGTTCCTGTGTTCCGCGGCCTGACGAAGTAACGGTAGTTTCCAGGCATTGTGCGGGCGTCGATCGCGAGGAAGTGCGTGACTCGGATTCCGCGGCGGTCGAGCTTGTTGGCGAGCCTGAGGGCCGAGTAGCCCCCGAAGCTATGTCCGATCAGGACTAATTTGAGTCGGCCGCGGTGGACCTCGTTCCAAGCTCGGACGGTCACCTCGCCGACGGAGGGGGATCGCCGCTCAGAGGTCTCAGGCAAAATCAAGAAGTCGACCTGAGCGTGGCGATCGAGGTTGGGGGCGAGGGTTCGCCGCCCGACGACGCCGTCTGCGACGAGCCCCTTCGAGGTCTGAAACGCGATCACCGCGGCCTTCGTCCTCGGTCCAAAGTCGCCGTCGGGCGCGATTCTGCTGCCGATCCGTCGGAGCGCAGATTGAAGCTCCCGGACGGCAGGGCCCTTGGCTCCCTGGTGGAGCGAGCGGCCACTCTCGACTTGAGCCGTGAGCGGCGAGGTCGAAGCCGGCTGGGCAAGCGCTGACTCTGCTGGAGCCAGGGCCAAGAGGGTGGTGAGAACGAGGGAAAGGGAGAGAAGGCGAGTCATGAAGAGATCCTTGTTTCTTTTTTTTTCATTTCATGCACGTGTCGCCCCGCGGTACCTAGCAAGCACTTACGGACATTCGCTTCAAACCCTCTTCATAAACGTGCAAGGATCTGGCAAAGCCCCGGGAACGGGGTTCCCGACTCGAGCGCGAGCACCCAACCAAAGAGAGAGCCCGGGACAGGCCCGGGCTCGCGAGAAGACAGGAAGAGCGGGTTGGCTCTACTCGGCGTCTTCGTCCGTGTCCTCGTCCTCGAGGGGGTTTATGCCGTCCCGGACCTTCTCGAGCTGCTCGGTGAGGAGGGTCCGGCTGGCCAGCTTCTCTTCTTCAGCCTTCTTGAACGCTAGGGAGTTCTTCGCGCGCCAGCGGCGCCATTTCTTGCGGGCCTTGGCCTCGGCGCGGGAGGGGCTGGGATTCCTGGCTGAGTCCGGCCACTTCATAGACTTGCTCACGATCGCCTGGAGCGCCCCGTCGGCCTCGAGGCGCACGAAGGGCGAGGTGATGTCGCCGTCACTGTCGAGGAGGGTGATGAGCCCCGCGGGGACCTCGAAGTGGTTCATGAGCCAGAGGGAGGCCTCCTTGTCCTCGGCGGCGGCGTGGATCCCTTGAAGCGTCGCCGTTGCGGCCCGGGCTTGATAGAGGTTTTCGGAGTTGAGGACCTTGAGCACGTCCGGGATCGCGCGAACGCCGTAGTTCTTGATGATCGCCTTCGTGGCCTTTTTTCGGAAGATCGAACTGCCAGCGCTCCCGCCGCGACGGCCGCGACGTCGCCGCCAGCCCAGGAGCCGAATCTTCTCCTTGAGGTCTGGTTGCTCCTCGCGGCTCAGCGAGAGCCCTGCGAGGCGCTCCTCCTTGGCCGGGCCGAGCTTCTTCAGGCTCGCGAGCAGCTCGTCTCGGATCGGGGTCAGCTCTTCGATCCTGGCCTTGGTGACGTCTTCGCCCCAAGTCCACTCGTCTTCGCTCTCGCCGCCCTTTTTGGTGCCGCCCTTCTTGGTGCCGCCCTTCTTGGGGTTGCTCTTGTCGGTCCGCGCCTTGGCTGCCTCTGCTGCCTTGCGGTTGGCGTCCTCGATCGCCTTGAGCTGCTTGATGCTGCGGGGCTTGCTGTAGTTGCCCCAGTTCTCGTTCTCCGAGAAAGTCGCGACCTTGAACTTGGGGATCGTGATCACACCGCTGCCGGTCTTGATCAGGATCACCTTCGCGCCCTCTTTGACGAGGCGCCCGTGGATCTCGCGCCCGTTGTTGAGCGTCACGGTGTCTGCGTGGGCGGGAGCGGTCCCGACGAGTAGGAAGCTGCCTGCAACCAGCAAGGCGCTAGCCAGCAAGGCGCTAGAGGTAAGTGCCCTCATCCGTCCTCCTTACGACCGAAGTCGTTGGGTTCCTGGGCGTTATAGCAGGTTCTCCACGAATCAGGGCGTCCCTAGAGCCCCTACAATCCCGCCATGGACTCTCAACCCTCTCGCTGGCGACGTCGTCTCGCGCTCGCCCTCCTGGCTCTCTCCCTGGGAGCCTGCGCAACCCACCCCCTCGGCGCGGATTGGGAGAAGCTCGACGGCTCCGCGCGAACGGCTCGCTCGCTCAACGTCCTAGAAGGCCTGATCGCGGGCGGCGTGGACGGGACGGGGCGAACCTTCAGCGACCGGGAAGTCCTCTCGGTCGATCGCCACGGGATCCGCTATGTGGCAGAGGACGACCTCCACGCTCGCGCCTCGCGGCTTCTCTGGAGAGCGATCAAGTCGGTTGAGAGCGAGACCCTCGCGAGCCCCTCCCGGCCCGAGACCCTCCGGGTCCACCTCGACGGCAGCTTCGTGGGAGCGGTCTTGGATCGAGTCACGCCGGCCTTGGCCCACACCGGACTGGCCTCTCCCTACCTGCTCCTCCCCTCCCGCCCGCGCTGGTCGCGGAGCCGAATGGTCTTGGCCCTCGCGCACCTCCGTTCGAGCGCGGCCCCACTCTTTAGCGGCTCGGACGCGAGCCCCATAGCGAGCCAGAGTCGACTTTCGGGCCCGGTAGTCGACCGGCCTCCAAGCGTCGTCGGGCCGAGTCAGAAGGAGAGCCTCGACGCCGTCGAGCAGAAGCTCGAGCGGCTCAAGAGCTGGCGAGCGCGCGACTTGATCACAGAGGAGGACTACGAGGCCAAGCGCCGCGCCCTCCTCGCCGGGCTGTAGCCCTGCTTCAGACTGCGGACTAGTGGCTGGACCCGGAGACACCGGTATAGGTGAATGTAGGGGCGGGGTTTACCCCAATGCCAGGAGGCAATCGCCCTAACCGATGGCGGTGATGAGACTTGTGCGCATTCCATAGTCCATACACGAAAATGGTCCGACCCCTGGGCGAAGTTGAGCTTTGCAGAACCAAACCAAGCCTA
>JAESQQ010000897.1 GCA_016765095.1 Planctomycetota bacterium
CGCGGCTGCGGTCAGCGCGGCTGCAGCGGGTGCGACTGACGCGCCTGCAGAGGACGCGCCTGCGACCGACGCCTAAGCGAAGGCTCGTTCCGGGCGCACGCGCGACTCGCTCCTGCCGAGCGAGTCGAGGTGGCTCTACCCCTCGACGAGGGTTTGGAGCTCCTCGCCGCAGCTCTTCTTGCCAGTGCCCTCGGGAATCGGGATCGGGTAGTTCCCGGTCCAGCACGCAGTGCAATAGGAGTCCTTGGGTTTGCTCAGCTCCGCTAGCATTCCCTCCACCGAGAGATAGCCCATGGTGTCGACGCCGAGTCGCCGGGTGATCTCTGCCATGTCCGCATTGGCCGCGATCAGCTCACCCTTTGACTGGAAATCCACTCCATAGAAGCAGGGGTGTCGAATCGGGGGGCAGCTGATCCGAAGGTGGACCTCCGTCGCCCCGGCCAAGCGAACGTACTCGCAGCGCCGCTTGGCCGTCGTGCCCCGAACCACGGAGTCGTCTACGACCACGACCCGCTTCCCGGCGACGTTCCAGCGGACGACATTGAGCTTGAGGTCCGCGTGGAGCGTGCGGTTGGCCGGGTCGGGCTCAATGAAGGTCCGCCCGACGTAGTGGTTGCGAATGAACCCTTCCTCGAGCGGAATCCCGCTCTCGAGGCTGTATCCCCGCGCGGCAGCGTTCCCCGAGTCGGGGATCGCGATCACGACGTCAGCCTCGACTGGGTGCTCACGGGCTAGGGCTCGCCCGAAGGCGCGCCGCATCAGCTGGACGGGATCGCCGAACAACTCACCGTCCGGCCGCGCAAAGTAGACGTGCTCGAACACGCAGTGCTTTTCCTCAGCCTCAGCGAAGCGAACTTCCCGCAGACCCTTGTTGTCGGCGACCGCCACGGTGCCCGGCGCCAGCTCCCGCATCGCGGTCACGTGAGTCAAGTCGAATGCAGGAGTCTCGCTCGCGAACGCATACGCCCCCTCTTCGGTCTGTCCGATCCAAAGCGGTCGCATGCCCTGACGGTCCCGGATCGCGTAGATCCCCTCGCGAGTCAGGATCAGGAGCGAGAACGCACCCTTGAGTTGGCGACACATGGCGACGATCCGGTCGAGGGGATCGGACTCGGTCGCGCTCGCCAGGAGGTGCAGAATCACCTCGCTGTCCGAGGTCGTCTGAAAGATCGACCCGCTTGCCTCGAACCGGGCTCGAAGCTCGGCGGCGTTGACGAGGTTTCCGTTGTGAGCCGCTGCGAGCGGTCCCCACTGCGTGTTCGCCGTCAACGGCTGCGCGTTCTGGATCAAGCTGGATCCAGTCGTGGAGTAGCGAACGTGGCCGATCGCGTGGGGGTTGCGGAGTCGCTCAAGGGCGCCGGGGTCAGAGAAGGCGTTGGGCAGCGTGCCCATGCCCCGGTGACGAGTCAGGCGAACGCCGTCTCCGGTCGTGATCCCAGCGCTCTCCTGGCCTCTGTGCTGGAGCGCAAAGAGGCCGTAGTAGGTCTTGGCTGCTGCCTCGGGGTCCCCCCAGAGGCCAAACAGGCCACACGCCTCCCGTGCTGTTGCCATGTGCTCCTCAAGCTCCTTGTGGTTCTTCGTGGGCTGGATCGATTGGATCGGCCGCCTCGCAAGAGCCTCTGCGATCAACCTCCTCCGCGCCACTGGCGGCTGGAATCGGATCCAAAATCGAGGTCGGAAGTTCGCCCTCGGGCGGGGACACGTGCTCTGAGTCTTCACCGGAATCCGAGCCTGAGTCCGGCTCCTGCCCCTCGTCCGGATCCGGATCTGAGCCCGGCTCTGGATCTGAGCCCTGAGGAGAATCCTCCGCCGGTTCGCCCTCTCCCTGCTCACCCGCAGCGTCTCCGCTGCCCGCCTCGCTCGCAGAACCACCCGCTTCTGCCGCCTCTTTCCTCAGAGACGCTCGCCCCAAAGCCCCGATAATGCGCCTCGATATGTGGCGAGTTGGCGGCATGCAGGTCTCGGGAGCGTCCAAGGGCCCCCGCTCCGTGGGACGCGTGTCGGGAATCTGAAGTCGAGGGGTCTCGCGCCTTGTGTCGGGATAGATCTCCTCTTCCGCCAGTGCACCCTTCTCGCCTCGCGACGCGTGACGCGTCGCTGGAAGAAGGTCACCAATGATGTCTAGGGGCCGCACGTCCAGTCGCGTCGCTGGCATGCCCCCCTCGGGAGTCACCGCCAGGCCGACCGGCTCTTCCTCGGCCTCGGTCGCGCTGCTGAAGTCGCCGTCCTCGCCTGGAAGCAGTCGTTGGGCGGGATGCGTTGCGGCAAGGTCGCCCTCGCCCTCGCCCACGTTCTCGTTCTCGTTCTCGTTCTCGTCCGCGCCCCTTGGCTCAGTGGACTCCTCAGTGGACTCCTCCGCGGACTCCTCCGAGCCCGCCTCAAGTGCGTCCGGGGACCCAGAGGCTTCCAGTTCCTCGGGGGGAGACTCGGTCTGGCCAGGGGCTCCTGGCGGCTCGGCGGCCACCGTGTCCTCTTCGATCCCACTCGCCTCGAGCCGCTCCTTGAGCGTCTTGCGGCTAAAGGGACGGGGGGTGATCCGCGCGTAGCGAGAGGAGTCGGGCCCCAGGATCGCGCGCGGGATCGAGGTGCTCTCGCCGAGCTCCGGAAAGGCAGCCATCATCGTGTCCGCTGGATCGAGCCGCTCGCTCGTCCCCCGACCCGAACTCTGGAGGAGGGGTCGCATCCGCGTCGTCTCGCGACGAATTTCACGCCGCCACTTGTGGAATTTATCCCTGCTGAGGCAAGTCCTAAACGCCCATTGACTCCGCCTTCGCGCCGTCCGGCTGCCCTCGGTGTCCTGCTCGAGGGCCCGCTCCTCTGCGAGTCGGAGCATCAAGACGCCGAGGTGGAACAGGGGGTCGGGGTCCTGCCAGTCCACGTCGAGTTCGATCGCCCGCTCGAGTTTGATCGCGGCAGCGTCTAGATCGTTGCGGAGGTAATCGACCAGCGCCGTGCGAAGGAGCTGACCCCGATCGCGCGCCAGCCCCGAGCGGTCGGTGCCATAGCTCAGAGCGTAGGCGTGCCACACGCTGCCGACCCAAATGATCACGAGCGAGAGGATCGAGATCCGCGCCATGGTGTAGGTGTTGGTCGCAGACTGGAGATTGCCCGCCAGGAACACGCAGTTGAGCGCGGTCAAGAAGGCCGCGAAGAACACCGCGCCCACGAGGACGCGGTCGAGATAGACCTGGCTCAGGCCTGGAATGATCGCGAGTAGCATCGCGACGCGGTTGTTGGGGTGTCGCTCTTCGCTCACCGCTCGCCGGCGCCCCTCGCTCCTGCTCGACTGCTCATGCCTACTCGATAGCTGCTGGGTCGATCAGACCGCGAATCTTGAGGGAGGTGATCTCCACGTCTCCGCCCTCGACGTAGAACGCGAGCCCACCCCACAGACCCTTGCGACTGATCGTGGCGACCTCGGAGAGAAGGGGCTTCCCTCGTCCCGCGAGGACTTTGGCGGCGATCGAGAGGCGCCCCCCCGAACCCGAGACCCGAAGTTCAATCCGAATCGAGCTCTCCTCAATCGAAGGCAGCTCGACCGGCAACTGATCCACGAGGTAGCCGTCCTCGCGGAGGGTGACCGGACCGAGTCCCCAGAGGAGTCCCGTTCCGCGAAAATCAGGGTTCCCACGCGTCGGGGACTGGGCCCCCAGCAGGACCGCGAAGCGGTGATCCTGTCCCGGCGTCCCGTCAAAGGAGAGCTCGAGGGTCAGGTCAACGACCCGTTGGAATGGCGCAGCCAAGACCGCGACAAGCGGATACCGCCCCGCAGAGAGCCTGACCCCCGAGGCTGCCTCAATCGAGCTGCCCTTGCCCCGGGAGGCCTTGATCAAGTCCTCCCCGAGCCCGGCTCCATCGGAGTAGTTCATGATGAGACCGCCGCCGGGGAAGAGCTTGATCTCGGCCTTGTAGCGATCCCGGAGCTTGCCCTCGGCCCCGCCGAGATCCTCGATTGGAGTCTCGAGCTTGAGGTCCTTGATCACCTGCTCCGAGGCCTTCTTTAACTCTCGAATCTGCTTCGCGAGCGCCTTGCCCACGTTGGGCTCCAGCGCCCAGCGATCAACCCCTCGAACCTTCGAGAGCGCGCGGACGTAGCGACCTGCGCGAGCCAAGCTGAGGGCGTCCTCCCGCTCCTTGGCGAGCCGACTGCTCGCCAGAGTTCGCACGGCCGAGAGGGCCTTGGTGATCTCAGGTCCGAACGCGGCCTGGGCTCGGGTCGAGAGCTGCTCGCCCAACGCGATCGCCTCGCGAAACTTCCCGCTCTTGGCGAGCGAGAGCGACTCCTGAGCGAAGTCCGCGACCTTGCTCTTGGCCCGAGCCAGCTTCTTCTCTCGAACCTTGCGCGCCTTGTCGACCAAGGTGTAGTCGACCGGAGTCGGGGTCCGCCACGTGACTATGGGCGGCGGCTTCGACTCGTTGGCCATTCGATAGCCCAACCCGATCAAGAGCACGAGCGCGAGCACGACGAGGCCGATCGCGGCGTTTCGGAACTGCGCAGGCGTGCCTTGGCCGACCGCCTCCTCCGAGCCGATCGAGGCGGGACCCGTGGGGCCCATCGCCCCCTGCAGTCGCTTCGACCTGGCCCCGCGCCGCTTCTTCTTCTCTTCCTTGCTCGCGTCGGCGTCGGTGCTGGCCGCAGCGATCGCAGCCAACAGGCCGCCACCGCTGTCGCCGTCCCCCTTGGAGGAGAGGTCGGGGCCGACCTGCTTGAGCTTGCCCGCGTCGAATCCGCCGCGACGGTTGGCGAGCGCGGCTGACTGCTGCTTCCCCCAAGCGTCCGCAGAGACGTCGCCCTCGTCGAGGGAGAACTCCTCGACCTCGGGCGGACCCGACTCTCCGTCGGCGCTCTCGGCCGAGGCCGGCATTGCCGGAAGGGGCTTGCCAGCCAACAGGAGCCGAATGCACTCCACGACTGCGGACGCGTCGGGCAGGCGGCGATCGGCCTCCTTGGCCGTCATTCGCAGCAAGAGCCCCGCGATCCCCGGGCTGAAGCTCACGCCGTCGGGGGGCGGAGGAAGCGGGGCTTCGAAGTGCTGACGAAGGACGTCGACGACCTCGCTCTTGAGCGGAAAGGGCAGGCTCCCGCACAGCATCTCGTAGCCGAGAATCCCGAGCGCGTAGACGTCGGTCACCGGCGTCGGCTTGAGCAGGTGCTCCTGAATGGCCTCGGGAGCGAGGTAACCCGGGTGCCCGAAGGTCAAACCGAACTGACCAAAGCCGCTCACCAAGGCCGAGGCGCGCCCCAGACCGCCGTCGAGGAGCGTGGCGTGTTCGCCGTCCCAGAGCACCTTGGCGGCCCGAATGTCCCCGTGGGCGAGCCCGCGATTGTGCACCGCCAGAAGTCCCTGAGCGATTTCGAAGATCGCCTTGAGCGCCTCGCCAGGCTCGAGGGGTTTCTCGGTCAGGACGCTGCTCAGCGCCTTGCCCTCGCCGAAGCTGAGCACGACGACTTCGCGATTGTTGGACTGACCTCGCGCCAGCACCCGACTCAAGCGTGGGTGTTCGAAGGTCCACGGGCGGAGATCGGCGTCGACTTGCTCCAAGAGCGCCGGGTACTCCTGGAAGCGATTGTTGAGGACCTTGACCACCACCGGCGAGCTGTCCTTCTTGACCCGGCCGCGGAAGCTCGCGCCGACGGGCCCCATCCCGAGCTGGCCACCCAGCTCGTACTCGTCGAGACCCTTGCCGTTGGTCGCGAGGTCGAAGTAAGAACCGCCCTCACCGCCTGCTGGCGACGAGGGTGC
>JAESQQ010000898.1 GCA_016765095.1 Planctomycetota bacterium
CAGGGTTCGCGGGGCAGGCTCCGAGTCGCTGACCGCGGCGGTGCCGAGCGGCGCTGTGGCGGCGGCCGGGACCAGGTGTCTGGCGTCTGGGGCGCTCGCGAGCGGAGCGCGCGAAGGGATGTCCGTGGTGCGAGTCCGAGGAGGCGATTCAGCCGTTTCGGGAGGAGTGGGGTCCGAGAGGCAGTAAATGACACCCCCTGCCAGACCGATCAAAAGAACCCCAAGCCCGACCAACGAAACCTTCCGCCCCATACACGCCTCCTTGCGAGGGCGGCGCTACTGCAATCGCGTGACCAGACCGCGATTGCAGGACTTGGAGCGAGTTGGGGCGGAGCTCTGGAGGCGCACGGGTGGCCTCGACGGCCGATCCCTTACAGACCGAAAACGCCGTTGCCACCTGGCGGGTGACCGGCTTCGCTGGAGGCGAGCTGAGTGAGGTGCTCGTCACCCGGTAGACGCTTGGAGGCGCTCAAAGGTTCAACGCTCTGTGGGAAGAGAGTGTTTGCTCCTAGGCAAAGTCGCCCTGATAGTCCGCTCCATGAAGATCTGGCCAACGCTCGCCCTCGTGTTCCTTCTCCCTGCGCTCGCCCTCGCTCAGAGCGACCCCGACACGCCACCTTCAGACGCCCCGCCGGCCGACGCCCCGCCGGAGGAGATGCCGCCTGAGGAGGAGGAGCCACCCTTAGACGAGTCTGAGGAGGAAGGGGAGCCACGCAAGAAACCGGTCAAGTTCGTGGTCCGCAAGGTCAAGGCACGGCCAGCACCAACCAAGGCGCTTCGAATCAACGTGGACGTGGAGGACGCCAACCTCGCCGACGTCATGAGCGAGATCGGCCGTCAAACGGGCACCACGATCCAGGTGGCCCCAGGCGTGGAAGAGACGCTGACTCTCAACCTGGTGGGGATCCCCTGGCGGAAAACAGTCGAGGTGATCGCCAAAATGACTCGCTGCCAGGTCCGTGAGGTCCGGCCCGGACTCCTGCTCCTCGAGCAGCTCGCCCTGGTGACGACGACCCTCGAGGGCGCCCCGATCGCGGTCGCCTGCCAGTCGATCGCGGAGTCTGCTGGGATCGACGTCGTCTTGGGCCCTGGGGTCACGGGCACCGTCCGGCTCGACGTCATGGAGCTCCAGGGGCTCAAGGTGCTTCGCCTGCTCGCTCGCTCAGCCGGAGCGCACCTCCAGGTCGCCGACGGGGTCGTCCTGATCACCAAGGGGCCGCTCCCCAAGCTCGCGGTAGAGCCAGGGCCCCTGGCTCGGGGCAAGCCTGGACCCTTGTTGGACATTGACCTGGAGGAGGTGTGGCTCGACGACTTCGCGGCTCGCCTAGGGAAAGTCCTGGGGGTCAAGATCCTCCCTGACGGCGCGCTGAAGGAGCGACTGACCCTCTCGTTTCGAGGCGTGGATTGGCGTGTTGCGCTCGAGGCCGTCGCTGATCTGACCCAGAGCCGCGTGGTCTCTGGCCACGGAGGCGTGATTCGCCTCGTCTCGACCCCGAAGGTCAGAGGACCCGTGACGCTGGAGAACGCAGATCTGAGAGACGCCCTTCAGCGCCTCGCCGCCGAGGCGGGCCTGAACGTGATCGTGGACCCGCGACTCCAAGCCCGGGTGAGCGTGTTCCTCTCCCAGAACCCCTCTGCGACTTTCGAGGGGCTCGTGTTCGCCGCTGGGCTGCACCTCGTCGAGTGGACCAGCGGCGTCCGCTTCGTCACGAACCAGCTAGGCAAACCGAAGGCCTCGACGGGCCCCACGCCGAGCGGAAAGCGGCTCGATCTCGTGTATCGGGAGGTGCCGATCGACGACGCCATGGAAGCCCTGGGCAAGCTGGTCGAGCGCAACATTCTCGTCGACCCCAATATCCAGGCGCGCCTGACCTGTCACCTGCCGAAGGTGGACTGGCGCTTGGGCGTGGAGGCGATCGCAGCCAGCCTGGACTGCCAGGTCGAGGAGCGGCAAGGGGGAATCCTGCTCCTCGTGCCGAGGCCCCGGAACCGGATCCTCGCCCGCGCAACGCCGGTCGCGGCCCTGCTTCGGCTCCTCGCGGAGAACGCTGGCTTCAACCTCGTCCTCGGGCCAAAGGTCACGGGCACGCTGGACCTCGACCTGCGCCATGTGCACTGGGACGAGGCGCTCGAGCTCGTGGCTCGGCTCGTGGGCTGCAAGCTCGCCAAGGGTGCTGACGACGTGCTCACGGTGACCCGCCACGGGAGCCCCATGACTCGGGCCGCCTCGCCGGCGGATCGAAAATACGCCGAACAGATCGACGCGATCCTGGCTCAGATCGAGCGCGCGGCGAAGAGGCGAGACCTCCTCGCTCTCGAGCGAGCGAACGCGATCCTGCGGGCTGCGGTGAAGGGGGCGCAGCCCCAAGGGAAGGCGACTCCTCCCCCACCGATCGACCCCAAGGAGATCGCGCTGACGCGCCGCTCCCTCGAGACCCTCCTCCAGAAGCTCAACAAGCTGGCTGCCGCTCAAGACGTCCAGTCCCTGATGCAGGTCCTAGCGGACCTGCGAGGGGTGCTGCGCGAACCAGGTGCGATAGAGGCCATGCGAGCGCTGCTGCCTCGCTGGAAGGCGCGGCTCCTGCCCCTCGGCGAGATTTACCTCAGCCTCGAACTCCAAGTCATGATCGCAGCCGGAAATCAGCTCCTGCGCCAAATGGCCGAGGCGAGCGCGGACGAGCGCTACTCCGAAGTCGAGGAGGTCATGGAGAAAGTCGGGACCCTTAGGGACGAGATGGACGCGGCCGGGCGAGACGTCTTCACTCGCAATGGAACCGCGCTCTTCGTTCGCGCCAGCTCGCTCCAGAAGAAGGCGGCCCGACTCGCGAAGATCAAAAAACGCTTCGAGGGCCTTCGTGTGCAGGCCACCGTGACCGTGACCGACGGCTACAGAAATCGACCGGCCGCTGCGATCGTTGGCGGCAAGATCGTGCGCCAGGGAGACGTGGCGCCGCGCATGCCGCAGGTCGCTGAAATCCTGCCGAACAGGGTGCGCTTTCGTCACGAAGGGACGGATTTCATTCGCCGAGTCCGCTAGTCTGCCTGTGGCGAATTCTCGGTCTTGATCTCGCGGGACCGACTGCTGACAAGAGCGCGGTTGGGCGTTCGGCCCAGAGACAGCGACAACTCCGTTGTCACCCTAGAGAAGGCGACACCCTCAATACGGTAGAGTCGCGCCGACCCAGGGGAGGGGATATGGCAGGCGGCGGCGAGGGCAACACCTGGATTTACGCGCTGGTCGGAGGCTCGATTCTGGCCTTCGTTGGCATGGGCCTCCACGGGAGCCACGTCGGGCCCGGTTGGCTGAGCGCTGCGCTGCTCGCGATCGGCGGCCTCTCGGTCGTGTTTGGCTCCTGCGAGTCCATGATCAAGAGCGTCGAGGGGCTCGGCAAGCGTCTCGGCTGGAACGAGTTCGTGGCGGGGACCATGGCTGGCCTCGCCAGCAACATTCCCGAGATCGTGATGCTCGGGTTCGTGGTCAAGGCGAACCCGCGGGTCGCGTTCGTGGTCGTGATGCTGACGCTCCACGTCGGCGCTATGGCGTTTGGGCTCTACTGCGGGCTCTTGCCCCGCGACGCGCGCGGCGCGGCCAAGCTCCCAGCTCCGCTCGTCAAGCTCAGCACCGACCTCTATGCCTGCGCGGGCGGCATGTTCCTCGCCATGGGATTCCTCATGATCGTGATCCACGGCTTCGGCCCGACCGCGGGCACTGAGAAGACGCCCGCTCTGATCCCAAGCGACCTCTACATGATCGGCGCCTGCTTGCTGATGGTCGAAGTCGTGGCTGTCGTGCAGCTCGTGAAGAACTACGCAGGGACGAAGATTCCGACCGCACAGGACACAGCCCTAGCCGAGGTGTGCGTCCAGGAAGGCAGCGCCCTGGCTGCGACGGGTGTGGCGAAGGCGATCGGAGAGGTCACGCCGGCCGCGCTCGAGTCCGAGTCGGCGCCGGAGCCAACAGCCGAGGCAGAGGCGAGCGCGCCCTCCGAGGGCGAGGCTGCGGCCGCGGAGAAGCCGCCCGCGCCCCCCGAGGAGAGCGCGCCTGCAAACACGCCTCACCTAGCGCCGGATCACGACTGCGACCCGACGACGGAAGAGGAGATCCCAAGCTGGGGTCAGATCGCGTTCTACGGCCTGGTGGGAATCGGGACCTCGGTGATCGGCGGGCACGCCGTCGGTGAATTCGCGGAGATTCTCGTCGAGGCGCTGACCGAGCGCGGCGTCTCCGAAATGGTCGGCGCCATTATCCTGAGTGTGTTCGCCTGCGCGGGCGTGTTCGCCATGATCGGCATGGCCCACGCCAAGGGGAAATTCGACATTGCCCTCTCGGGCGCGTCGGGCGCGGTCAGCCAAGTCCCGTTCGTGGTCCTCCCGATCGTGCTGTTCTTGATCGCAGTGTTCAACCAGACGGGCGTCACACCGCCGCTGCCCGACGGCGGCGCGCTGGCGATCGACCTCGAGACGACCTCGGTCGTGATCTTCGGGTTCCCGACCATGCTCATGATGTGGAAGTCCATTCAGGACGACGGTCAGATCAACTGGGTCGAGACCGCGAGCATGATGAGCCTGTTCGGCGTGATCCTCTATTTCCTGGCGGTTCACGGCTAGGCGCTCGGCCGGCCGCGTCCTAGGAGCCGCCCAACCTGGGCGGCTAGACCTCAGCCTCAGCCAGGGCGAGGAGTGGCCTGCACGACGTCGAGCGACTGGACCAGCTCCTCGATCCAATGCAACTCTGCTGCCACGTCTGCCCCCACCGGGTGCAAGTATTCGAGCAGGAAGTGGAGTCGGGTCCGATCCAAGATCCAGACCCGAGACGCGACCTCGTTTGGCAGGTCTGGCCACTTTCCCTCGTCGACCTCGCTCACACGGACCCGAACCCCCTCGCGGCCGGGCTGAGGGGCGCCGGCCTCTTGGGCGGCCGCGCTGGCGACCACGTCCTCCTCCTCGATCCCTGCGTGGAGGACGAGCTCTTGGAACTCGCGCACGAGGCTCGAGGCTGAGTCGCTGTAGATCCGCGAGAGGCGAAGCACGCCCAGGACGGGCTTGGCCGCGAAGGTGAAGGTCAGGGTCCCCATGCGCTTGACCTTCCAGGTCTTGGGGTAGAGGAACTCAAAGCCTCCCAGGGGGCAGCGGTAGCTCCGCTTGCCCTCGCGTTGTTCTGGGGAGTAGGGGCTGACGCGCGCGAAGGCGAGCCGGAAGCCGAGCGCTGAGAAGAAGCAGAGCGCCATGGCGCTCCCGACGGTCGCGACCGGGCTTGAGACGAGGAGGAACTTGAGCTGGCCCTCCCCGACAAGGTCTGGCTGACTCGCGACCGCGATGCCCACGAACACCATTGGCGCGCTTGAGAGACAAAACGCTCGCCAGAGTTCGCCGGGAAACGTCCCCCGCGGAGCCGTCGCGCTTGGAATGCCCTGGAACATCCACAGCGCGATCGAAGCCAAACAACAGACGAGAGCTAGGACCCAGACGAAGGTTGGCATGTGCGGCTCAGCGCCGTCCTTGGACTACTTGACCGCGACCACCGCAGGCATTTTGGTCTTTGGCCAGCGCAGGTTGATCTGGAAGGGGGCCCGAGTTCGCTCGAGCTGGCGACCGCTCTCGGGGGACCGGTTGCCCGAGTCGTAGGTCCCCTTGAACGCGACAATGGTTCCGATCTCGAGCTTCGCGTAGTGCTCGCTCGTGCCCGTGCTCTGATCCGAGATCTCGAAGATCGCGTGCCCGACGCGGACTTGGAGCGTGCGTCCGCCCTGGCGGCCGGTCCCTGAGTCGCGGTACTTCTCGAGGATCCCGACGTCCCAGATCACGAGCCCAGAGAACTCCCCCTTGATCGCCTTCAAGGCCTTGCGGAGCCCCGGCCTGCCGCTCTTGGCGCGGATCACCTCGTCCTCGGCCGCGCTGATCGCCATGCACACGGTCGCCGCCGAGAGGCCGTCCGCAGAGAACCCGTCGGGAATGACCGAGCGAAGGGGGTCCCCTTTGATGTTGGCTTCCTCCCACTTGCCCTCGGCGGTCGGCCGGACTCCGACCGTCCAGGTCTTCCCGGTTCGAAACCACACACTCGAAGCGCAGCCGGCCTTGCGCGGGAGGGGGACCGTCTTCTTGAGCCGATTCGCGGCCTGCGCCTTTTGCTTCCAGCCCTTGGTGGGCTCAGTGAACGCGGCGTTCCAGTAGACCGAAGCGAACTCGCGGTGGATCACGATCTTGTCGATCGTGCCGCCCTCGCCAGCGATCGGGTAGCCGAGCCACCTCTTCCTCGCCGCGACCTCGATCGTCCAGCCCTTGAGCTTGAAGGCCTTCTTGAACTCGGGAGAGGTCGTCTCCCAGAGCTTCTTGAGACCCCGCGGGTTGTATTCGTACTTCTTGCCCTTCTTGCCGATCTTGGGCTTCTTCTTCTGCGAGATCAGCTTCATGATCTTCTTGGGCGCGCGCGCCTTGAACTCGGCCTTGATCACACTCTCGAGCCCCTTGGCGCTCGCCTTGGCCGCCTCGTCGGCAGAGACGAGAGAGGCGGCCAAGAGAACGAGGGCGAGAGAGCGGGCGGCGTTCTTCATGGAACAAGCCTCGCACACGCACCAGCTAGCTCAAGGGAAAGGCGCCAGGCGAGGCCAGCCTTTGATCGGCTGACACCCGCCTGGCGCCTTGTATCGGAGGGCGAGGGATTTGAACCCCCGGTCCGTGAGGACGCTTGATTTCAAATCAAGTGCGTTAGACCGCTCCGCCAGCCCTCCCAGTGGGTGAATGATAGCTAGGGACACGTCCTGCACCAGACCGGGTGCGCCTCGGTCGGGGTGAGTCGGTGCGTGTAACTGCCAGCGACGGACCGTTTGCAGCCGAAGCAGCGTCACAATGTGGCACAGAGCCACAGAGGTGCGGATCAAGACGCTCCTTCGCACCGAGAACAACGAGGGATCCCTCGTGCCGGTCGAATCCGAGAAGAAGCGCGACAAGGGGCTGGTACGAACGCTTCCAGCCGCCAAAATCATGACCGTCTGGGTTCGCCTCGGTGGGAAGTTCTACCTGAGTGCTGTGATCGAAGACGTGCCTACCAGGGGCGGCAGTGCGATCAAACTGCGAGCCGTTGAGGGCGAGGTCTTGCGCAAGGGTCCGGGCATGACGGCGGACGAACTGGTAGCTCAAGCCTTCGACGGCGCCTCCGGGGAGGTTGAGGTTGGCGAGGTGAGTGACACTGGCTCACTGCAAAGCTTGCAGCCTCGCGGCAAGGCTGTTCAGGCAGAGGTGCGGGTTGGCGTGAACACGCTGTGGCTGCGCGTCGAATCCGAGGAGGACGCTGCGCGGCTAAAGAAGCTCAGGGTCGGTGCCGAAGTGACCTTTCAGGGAATGGGCGCGGTCATGACCGCGGAAGGCACTCGCCACGTGATAGTCAACAAAGCGACAATCAAGTGAGCCAAGCGCCCCCCGACGAAGGCCGCCTCCCCTTCCCACAGGAAAGGCTAGACCGCCGAGGTCTTGCATACAGCCCCTCGGGCTGCAGAAGAACGCTAGTCCACGGGCTTGGCGGCCGGGTGCGGGGTGTTGACCCGGAGCGCGCCCACGCCGAAGGCCTCGTCGAGGGCCTCGGCCGCGCTCAGGACCGCCTCGTGAAGGCCGTGGAGCTGCGCGACCAAGGCGCACTCGGAGTGCTCCACGCAGGAGAAGCCCTCCCCGTCGCGAGACTGATTTGGAAACACGCGCAGCTCGAGGCGAGAGGCCTCGGGTCGAGTGAAGCGGCGGATCCCGTAGTGGTTGTCGCCCTCCTCCCAACCGGCCGCGCCGAGGCGCTCTTGGATCCCCTTGAGCTCGACGCCAAGCACCCAGTCGCAGCTCGGCGAGCCGTCGACCAGCCCCGCCAGGAAGCTCGCGATATCGGACGCCAGCTCGATCCGGAGGACTCCGCTGGGGTGCTTCATGTCGACGTAGATCACAGCCCCGCTCGCGGCCTCCACGAACAGCGCCCGCGCGCCCTCGCTCGCGAGGAGCAGCCCCTCGACGGGGTATCTCCAGTGGGCGGCGAGGACTTGGAGGGCGGGCATGCCGCGCGGTCCGCCCAAGCCAAGCAGGTAGCCGATCTGGGCAGCGCCTTCGAGCCCTGGGGCCGAGCTGGGGAAGAGCGAGCGGCGCAGCTTGCCGCCGTTCTGCTCCTCGCGAAAGAGCTGCACGAGCGCGGGCGGCACCGCACCGAGCGCCCCCTCGACCTCGGCCAAGAGGTCGTCGCTCAGCTCAGGCGAGGTCGCCTTGGCTGGATCTTTAAACACAGGAACGGGCCGTCGCTCGAGTTGCACGGTGCCTCCGGGGAAGGCAGCCAGTGTCGCCAAGGAGACCGACTGTGCGAAGCCTCGGCGCCCCCCGCAGAGTGGCGCACGAGACGCGTCAACTGGTCTCGAGGTTCTTCAAGAGCGCGAGGGGATTCTCGACGTTGACCGCCTTGAAGCGGGCGGCGGCCACGACCAGCAACGCGTTGTAGGCGTCGGGTTTGATCTTGCCCAACTCAACGACCGAGTCGTGCAGGAGGGTCACCTCCTCGCGACTCGTGCGGCGAATGTTGCCGAGCATCGTCTTGAACACGGACGAGTTGGTGATCTGTTCCAGGGTGATCTCCACCTGGTTCACGCCTCCCTCGTCCCGGCTCGCGAGCTCCCTGAGCAGGTTCTTCTTCTGCAGTTTCACTGTCTCGGCCTCGTCCTTGAGGCGCATGATCGTGCGGGTCGCCTTGTTCTTGATCTCTTCTTTCTCCTCGCGGAGTTTCGCGACCTCACCCGACCCGCCTCCGACACCAGCTCCTTGCGCTTGGGAGGCTTTCTTGAGTGCGTTGTTGGCAGTCTCAAGGTCCGTCGTCAGCTTCGCGACCTGGAAGCGGAGCGTCCCGAGCTCCGCGACGCTTGGGGAAGGGGCGCGCGCCTTCGCCGCGGCCTCCTCGGCCGCCGCCAGCTTCTTGAGGAGCGCCTCCTGATCACTGGCCGATTGGAGGAGGTCCGCTCGGAGCTTGGCGGTTTCTACCTCAAGGGCCGCGAGCTGCTCGAATTCGGCTGGAGCCCCCTCCGCCGCGGACTCGCCCGTCTGCTGCTCGAGAGCCTGGACCTGCCCCACCATGCGCTGGTTCTCCGCGAGCAACTGGGCGTTCTTGGCCTGGAGTTCGGCGAGCTGAGCCGAATCGGGCGATCGCTCGGCGGAGGCTCCACCGCCCATTTCGACCTGCAGCTTGAGGGCCTGATACTCGCCCTCGATACGCTCGTAGTCCGCGAGCAACTGCGAGTTCCTCGCCTCGACGGCTGCGACCCGCTCGTCGTCTTCGGAGGCGACGTGTTCGACCGAGGCCGGAACGTCCTCTCCTGACTGGCGAAGCGCCAGCTCCTCCTCGATTCGAGACACGCGTGCCACGAGCTCAGCGAAGGCCGCGGTCAGGTTTGGGTCCTTGGAATCCTCCACGAGACCTCCTTCACACTCGCGAGGATACGTCAGTCGCCCCCTACAGGAGCCATGGTGACGCTCAATTCAGGCACCGTCAGTAGTCAGTCCTTCCCCTTGGTCTTGGTGATTGTCACTCCGGCGCCGGGCGAACGGAGGGAGGGGCCTCGAGAGGACTTTCGTCCTCGCTCAGCCGCCCTAGGCCTGGCTTGGCGGGCCACCTCAGCCTTGAGGAGCAGAGGCCCGCAGCTCCCGAATCAAGAGGTCTAGGTCGCGCGCCGGAGGCTCCAGAGAGGCCGAGCGGCAAGGTCTGGGGGCTGGGCGGGGGCAAACCCCGCCCCTACCAAGGCGTGTTGTGAGCCGTCCAACAGGGCGCATTGCGGAGGGGCCCTCTCGCGATCTGTAGGGTGTCGCTCCAGCAGCGTATGAACTTGAACGCTCTCCCGTCCGAGGGCAATGCAGCTGCCAGGCAGGCCCGCCACTTAGCCCCGAAGGGACAATGTCGAGTGAACGGTCTGCCGCTTGCCTCGGTCGCCTGGGCCTGCATGCCCCTTGCCCTTGGCGCAGGGCGAGATAACTCCAGCAGCACCCAAACCGTTCTCGCTGAGCTCTCCCGTTGTCGGGACGTGCGTCGGCTTTCGACGCTTTCGCCTACTCGTATCAGGACAGCGACTCTGATCCTTGGCTGATAGCCTGAGGCATGCCGATCTCCACCAAGACCCGGACTCGATTCGCTGGACGAGTGGTCGACTCGCAGGGCCGAGGCGTCTACGGCCTGGACCTCAAGCTACGCCACCCCGTCAGCGGTGTTGAGCGGAGAGTTCGCAGCGACTTAGAGGGGCGCTTTGGGCTCGCCGTCTTTGGCGGCCAATGGACGCTGAGCAGTGACGAGCACTCCTTGGTCTGGGCCGCAGCGCGCCTCGGGACGGGGCCGCTCTACCTCCCAAAGGCCACGCTCTCCGTCGAAGACGGAGTCGACCTCGAGAAGACCTTCGTCCTCGCTCAGCGGCCCTAGGCCGGGAAGAGGATCTGGTAACCGATCACGAGAATCGACACGTCGGCAAAAACGTGGCTGACGTATCCGGGCCAAATGGACTTGTAGCGCGCGTAGCAGGCTGACCAGAACAGGCCTCCCACCAGCACACCAAGAGAGCCCACCAGAGCGAAGGGCCAGTCGAAGAAGGCCCGCAGCACGATCACGTGGTGCGCAGTGAAGGCGAGTCCTGCCAGAGCGACGGCCGGGCCTGCGGCCATGAGTTGGCGGAAACGTGAGTAGATGAACCAGCGAAAGACGTATTCCTCGAGGGCGGCGTTCACGGTGCAGAAATAGACGCACATCGAGAGGTAGGCCGCCTTCGAGTCGAGACCGTTCTCAGCGACTGCGGCTGTGATCCGGGACGTGTCGAGGCTGGGCCCCACGAGATACCAGGTCAGCTGGATCACGAGCGCGATAAACAGTCCCAAGGCCAAGCCCACTCCGAGACCTCCTTGGGACGGCAGTGAGAGTGACCAGCGCTCCTTGTCCAGCAAGCGGTGCCACACCAGGGGGAGCCCGTAGAGCACGCCCTTCCCCACGCTGTAGGCGAACGCGCCCACCGCCCCGGGGGCGATCCACAAGGCCATGCTCGCCCCAAAGGAGGGAGCTGGCACGATCAGAAAGAGGGCCAAGAGGGCGAGCCGGCGCTGCCTCGTCGTCATCGTCCTCATCTGAATGCTGACCGGTGATCCCACGGCGGCGGTTCTTGAGCAAATCCTGCAGCGCGTTGACGTTAGTTTTCGGGGGCGGGGGCTGTTTGCTCGGCGCAGGTTTGGCTGCCTCTGCCACCATAGACTTCGGCGTTGCCTTGGACGGTGGTAGTGGCGGCGGCGGTGGCGGCGGAGGTGGCGGCGGCGCATTCGTGGCGATTCGCATCCCAGGCTTCGGTGCGTTCATCCCTGGTGGTGGTGGTGGCGGTGGC